>DATLGW010000640.1:0-6038 GCA_035540315.1 Burkholderiaceae bacterium
TCGCGCAGCGGCGTCGCGAACGTCGTCGTCAGCAGCGCGTTCGCATGCTCCTGCTCGCCCGACAGACCGACGATCGCGCCCTTGCCGTAGCTCTCGACGCCGTGCGGCCCCATCACTTCGCGTACGACCTCGGCCATCCGACGCCCCAGTTCGGCGCTCGCGTCGATCAGCGGCTGAAGATCCGTTCCCCCGTTGCCGTTCGCATGCGGATTGGCGACGACCGCGACGACTGCGGCCTTGCGCAGCATCGGTCCGCCGTCCGACGGCTCGTGCACGTCGTCGACGAGTCGGAACCAGCGGCGGGGAACGAGCGTGCTCATCAGAGGGGCCTCCTTTGCGTCCGATTCTACGAAACCCGGCCGCTCGGGGGCGCGCTCGGTGTGCACACGTGCGAGTGCGTCGGGGCTGTCAGGAGTCGACCCGCACCGACAACGCCGTCACGGTCGCCGATCGGAACTCCATCATCCAGATCATGCCGGTGACGGCGATCGAACCGCCGAGCAGGATCCACGGATTGATCAGCCACAGCAGCAGAGGAACGGCATAGTAATAGGCCCTCAGGCCGTGCGTGAAGTTCGCCCCCGCCAGCTCGTTCAACTTCGACGCCTGCAGGATCAGCCGGGATCCGGCCGGATCGTCCGGTGACAGGTTCGGATCGCCGTCGCGATGCACCGGGTAGGCGCCGATCAGGATGTTGACCAGGTTGAACTGGCGCAGCGACCAGGTGAAGCGCATGAATGCGTAGACGAACACGAGCATCAGCAGCACGGCCTTGATCTCGAGCAGCTGCTGCGATGCGCGCACCGCGAACGGCAGATGCTGCAGCACTTCGGCGCCGCGCTCGATCGTGCCGAGCAGCGCGAACAGTCCCCCGAGGATCAGCAGCGTCGTCGACGAGAAGAACGTCGCGCTCTGCGCCAGGCTGCCGACCAGCGCGACGTCGGTGATTCGGTTCTCGCGCCGGTACGCCTCGCGCATCCACGCGCGCCGATATCGCGCCATCGCCGCGCCGATGTTCGCATGCGTGGCGCCGCGCGACCGCGCGAACAGCGAATAGCCGATCCAGCATCCGATCCAGCTCACCAGCCCGACCCAGTCGAGCCAGTCGAGTGCGCGCAGCGGATTCAAGTCGCGCGCGGCTGCAGCCGCCGGCCGGCCCACACGCTGCCGAGCCCGAACAGCAGGGTCAGCACCACCGCTGCGGCGGCGGCAACCCATGGCAGGCTGTAGAGCATCAGCCCGCCCATGCCGAGATCGGGCCGTCCCGGCAACGTCAGCCACAACATCAATACGGTCACCGCGACCACCGGCAGCAGCAGCGCCGACACGATGCCGAGCATGCAGCTGCGCCGAACGACCTGCGCCGGCCGGTGCGTTCCGCGCAGCGGCCATCCGATCGCGACGACCGCCGCTGCGACCAGCGAGGCGAGTCCATACACATTCGACGCGTCGCGCCCGGTGATGCCGAACGCCAGGTACAGCAGCTCGAACCACAGGATCGGCACGAGCAGAACCCCCAGCGACACGGCAGCGAGATAGCGCATGCGACCCGGGTTCAGCGCGGCGGCGGACGGCCGACGTCGACGCGGCGGACGGTAGACATGACGCCGCAAGATACGCGGGCGGTCGCACCCGCGCAATCGTGGGTCTCCGTGTGCTCCAGCCCGTCGTCGCGCTTTACAGCCGGCGCCGTCGCGCCCGATACTTCGGCGCCTGTGCGGCGAGCGGGTTTGCGCGATGGCAGTCGAAGTGCTGGACGGCGAGATGGTGGCGTTTCTCGGATCCGGCTTGAGCATCGCGCTGGCCTCGCGCGGCGCGGACAACGCGCCGCACGTCGCTCGCGCGATCGGCTGCAGCGTCGAGCGCGGGCGGGCGGTCGTCCTGCTCGATTCGGCACACGGCCGCGACGTGCTCGCCGACCTCCGCGCGAACGGGCGGATTGCGGCAGTGTTCAGCCAGCCGTCGACCCATCGGACGATCCAGCTCAAGGGCGCGGACGCGACCGTGTCGCCGGCGCGCGACGAACACTGGCAGCTGCTGGCGCGCTATCGCGCGGCGTTCGATGCCGAGCTGTCGTCGGTGGGGTTCGGCGGCGGATTCGCGCAGATGCTGACTCGCTGCGAGCCGGGCCACCTGATGGCGATCGCGTTCACGCCGGACGAGGCCTATGTCCAAACGCCGGGGCCGCAGGCCGGGCAGCCGATCCAGGGGACACGGGCGTGACGTCGTTGCATGCGCTGCGCCCGTGCTTCGAAGGCGCGACGCCGGCAATGATCGCGACCTGCGACCCGCGCGGCACGCCGAACGTGTCGCTGCTGTCGCAGATCCAGTTCGTCGACGACGGGCACGTCGCGTTGTCGTTCCAGTTCTTCAACAAGACGCGGCAGAACGTGATCGCGAACCCGCGCGCGCAGGTGCTGGTCCCGCATCCGGATACGGGGGTCATGTATCGGCTGGATCTGAGGTACCTGCGCACCGAGAGCGAAGGTCCGCTGTTCGAGGCCATGAAGGCGAAGCTGGCCGGCATCGCGTCGCATGCCGGGATGTCGGGCGTGTTCAGGCTGCTCGGCGCCGACGTCTACCGCGTCGTCTCGATCGAGGAGTGCGCGCCGCCCGGTGCGCCGGTCGCCGCCGGCGAGGCGCTGCCGCTGCTCGGGCGGCTGTCGGCGCAGCTGTCCGAGCCGGCGGGACGGCTCGGTGCGCTGCGGCGCGCGGTCCAACGGCTGGGCGCCTGCACCGAGCTCGATGCGCTGCTCGAGCAGGCGCTGCAGTCGCTGCAGCGCGAGCTCGACGTCCGGCACGCGATGATCCTGCTGCTCGATCGTCGGGCGGATCGGCTCTACACCGTCGCCAGCCTCGGCTATCCGTCGTCGGGCGCCGGATCCGAGATCCCGCTGGGCGCGGGGCTGATCGGCGTGGCGGCGCGCGAGCGCACGCCGATCCGCATCAACCACCGCACTGCGGAATACGCATACCTGAAGGCGATCCGCGACAGCGCGACGCGGCAGGGTCGGCACGACTTGCTCGAGACCGCGATCCCGCTGCCGGGCCTGCCCGAGCCGCACAGCCAGCTCGCGGTGCCGATGATCGTGGCCGACCGGCTGCTCGGCGTGCTGTTCGTCGAGAGCCCGCAGCAGCGCCGCTTCGGATACGACGACGAGGACGCGCTGGTGGCGTTCGCGTCGCTGCTCGCGGCGGCCACGCTGCTGCTGCAGAGCCGTGCCGCGGCCGACGTCGACGGTGCAACCGCGCCGGAGCCCCCGGTGCAACCGCGAGCTGCGTCGTCCGAAGCGGTTGCCGCGCAGGCGGAGCCGGCGCACGCGGCCGGCCCGCCGGTGACGCTGCGCCATTACCGCTTCGACGACAGCGTGTTCCTGGACGACGCGTATCTGATCAAGGGCGTGGCCGGCGCGATCCTGTGGCTTCTCGCGCAGGACTACGTCGAGCGCAGCCGCACCGAGTTCAGCAACCGCGAGTTGCGTCTCGACCCGCGGCTGCGGCTGCCCGAGATCGGCGACAACCTGGAAGCGCGGCTCCTGCTGCTCCAGCGGCGGCTTGCCGACCGCAACGCGTGCATCCGGATCGATCGCGTTGCGCGCGGGCGGCTGCAGCTCACCGTCAGCCGCCCGATCGCGCTCGCCGAAGTCGACTGACTGCGGGCACGTCAGGCCGCTGCATTGCCGCCCGCGAGCGCCTGCGTCAACCGCTGCCATGCCGGCGCGTCGAGCCGCGATCTGACGTCGGCCAGCAATGCGTCGAACACGCCGGCGGGCGCGTCGTTGCGGATCGCCGTCAGCATGCCGACCCGCTCGGGATGCGACACCGCGGGAATCATCCAGCGCATGAACTCCGCCATCACCGGCGGCTCGATCGCCGCATGCAGGCGCTCGATCATCTGCCCGATCTGCGCATCGTCGTACGCCGCGCGCAGCACCGCGGTGTTGTGCGTTTCCTCGACCTCCATGTGCTCGAAGTTCTCGGCAACGAAGCGGGCGAGCCGCAGGTACAGCCGGTAGAGCAGCACCGGGCGCGGTCCGATCGACCGCTCGAGCGTGTCGACCATCTCGACGAGCGCCGCAATCGACTGCTCGTGCTCGTCGTGGTCGTCCGCGGTCTGCCGCGACGCGCCGGCGCGGGCCGCCTCGATCATCGGATGCACGAAGCGGTTCTCGTGCTGCAGGTGGTGTCTGCACATCGACAGCAGCAGGCGCAGTTGCGCAAGCGCGCCGGACAGCTCGGCCGGATCTTCGGCATCGGCGCGGCCGATGCGGGTCAGCGTGTCGGCCATCAGCGACCGCAGCGCCTTGTGAACGCCGGCGTAGATGTCGCGCCGCGCGAGTTGTTCGTTGAGGTCCGATCCGTCGAGGCGGATCGTCGTCGACTGGTCCATCGCGTTGTCCTTTCGTGCTCGAGTGCTGCGACTGCAGCGATGGACGAAAGTCTAGGCAGACCGGCGAGCTGCGTTTCTTATTTGATCCCTCAGCGATTCGTAAGAATTTCTTAACCGGAAGCGGACCGCACCCGCGGCGGTCGCGCCCACAGCCATCGTCCGAACCCTATCGATGCCGCCAGCGCTGCCGCCGGCAGCCAGACCCACGCCAGCTCGGACTGCAACACCCGCAGGCCGCGGGCGCTGAGGAAGCGCTCGATGCTGATCGGGGAGATCTCGATCACGCGCCAGCCCGGCGGCGCCGCGACCCGCTGCTCGGACAGCGGCCACCACAACGCAACGCCGTAGCCGCCGGTCGTCGCCATGTCGAGCAGCGGATGCGACAGCGCGCTGATGCCGACGAAAGCGGCCGCGAGAGCGCGACCGCTGTGAAGCCACGGCGCGGCGACGCACGCGAGCGCCGCGAGCAACAACGAGAACCCGATCGAATGCGTGAAACCCCGGTGCGACAGGATGCTGCCCCAGCCGACACCGAAGTACCAGCCGATCACGTCGAGATCGGGAATCATCGCGGCGGCGACGGCCGCCACGAGCAGGCGACGCGGAACGACGCGTCGGCCCAGACCGGCACCGAGCGCCAGCGGAACCGCGACGTGCGAGAAGACCGTCGGCATCGGGATGCACCCGCTTCAGCGGGTTGCCCGCAGCGACGCCTGGTAGCGTTCGATCTGCGGCAGCACCGCCTGACGACGTGCAAGACTTTCGGCGCTCCAGACTTGCTCGCGCTCATAGAACTGCGCCACCGACGGCACGCCGGGCGGGATCACGACCCACGGCTGCTTCGACTCGGTGAAGATGTGAATGTCGGGCGGCAGCAGGTCGGGGGCGTCGAGGGTGCCGACGCGGATGAACATGAACAACGGTCCGCCGCCGGAGTAATGGCTCCAGACGGCGAGCCGGCACGACGGACAGCGCGCGATCCGCTGTCCTCGGCCGCTCGCCGACGGGGTATCGACCAGCTCCGGCTCGCGCCCGAGCGCCGCGACGCGTTCCGACTCGATCATCGCGTTCAGTGCGAACGAGGCGCCGGTCTCGCGCTGACACCAGCGACAGTGGCAGCAGTGGACGATCAGCGGCGCGGTCAGCATTCGGTACCGGATTTCGCGGCAATCGCAGCCGCCTTCGATGGGGTAAGACACGGTCACTGCCGTCTCCGATGGGCGAACTGCGCGGCGGGCATGGGCCGGTCAGATGAATTCTGCAGCACGCGGATGCTGTCGGACGGCGCGCGCCGCGTCGTTCGCACAATCGCCGAGCAGCAGGAAGTCGGCATAGTCGAAACCCGGGCCAACGGTGCAGGCGACGAGCGTGTATTCGCCGAGCGAACGTGCAGCCTGCCACTGCCCGCCCGGAACCACGCGGACCGGCCGCGCGTGCGAATCGATCGGTCCCAGGACCAGGCGGCTCAGCGTCTGCAGCGGCGCGTCGAGCGTCAGCAGCTCCAGCGGCGCGCCTTCGCAGTGGTGCCAGCTCTCGTCCGATGCGACGCGGTGCCAGCGGCTGAGCTCGCCCGCGACGAGCAGATAGTAGATGGCGGTCAGCGCCGCGCGCTGCGGCCGCTCGTCCAGCGGCTGCACGAGCGACGTCG
>DATLGW010000641.1:0-2455 GCA_035540315.1 Burkholderiaceae bacterium
CGTTCCCGACGAGGCCGCGGATGCGTTCGCGATCGTCGGCGACGAGCGACGGTGCCTGGACCGGATCGAGGCCTACCGCGCCACCGGGCTGGACGAGCTGGTGTTCTCGCTGACCGGGACTGCCGAGGACAAAGACCGCAGCCTGGAGATCCTGCGGGCGCTGTCGGGCCGGCGCTGAACGCAGGCGCTGGCTACCCACCCGCCACCATCACAGCGCCGCCCACCCACGAAATCGTATACCTGCCGCTCTTGACCTCCTTCCCATCGGAGATCAGCGTCGACTCGACGCGATACTTCTTCTCCTTCGCGTCGGGCGGCAGCTTGAACGACGAACGCGTCTCGTAGCGCCCGGCGCCGTCGGCGGCGATGTTCTCCGTGCGCTGGTCCAACAGCTGGTCGTTCTCGTCGTAGATCGCGTAACGCTGCTGCAGCTTCGGCGTGCGGTCGCCGTAGCCCACCAGATCGGTGTTCGACGTCACCTCGACCTGGCGCTCGCCTTGCGGCGTGACGCCGGTCTGCGTGACCTTGGTCTCGAACGCGACTGGCTGCACCGAGTCTCTCGGCAGCTTCTGCTTCGCGGCGTATTCGCGGTTGACCTGTTCGGCGCTCGCGATGCGCTTGGACTCGAAGTGCCAGCCGACCAGAAAGCCGGCGATCGCGCCGGCGACGGCGCCGCGCGCGCAGTCCTTCGAGCGGCCCAGCAACTGCGCCATTCCGCAGCCGGCGGCCGCGCCGAGCAATGCGCCGGTCGCGCGATCGTCGAGCCGCATCGTGCCGTCGGGATTGGTTGCGCAGGCCGCGAGCAGCGGCACGCCGATCGCCGCGGTCGTCCAGCGTCTGTTCAGGAATCGCATTCGGAGCCTCCCCGGTTCGTCGTTTTGCTTCTGTGCGCCGATCACCTTCGGATCACTGCGATCGGCTCGTCGAAGACGGCGCCGACCATCTTCGGCGTCTGCTGGCCTTCGGTCAGCGAGCGCACCCGGCCGCTGACGTAGGTGTGCAGCAGCGGCGGCGTGATCACGCCGCTGCGCGCATAGTCGGCATGGCCTCGCATCCCCTCGACGATCGCCTTCGTGAATGCGCCGTTGTTCCACTCGTCGGCTTCGGCGGCAGTCTGCCGGCCCGCCGATCCGGCGAGAATGACGACCGCGCGCTCGTCGCCCATTCCGTTGAGCGCGCCGGTGACGTCGGTGTTGATCTTCAGCTCCGACAGCGCGAAACCGGAGTGGCAGGTATCGATGAAGAACACGCCCCGGCCGCGCAGGTTCGACAGCGCATCCTGGATCGCGCTGCCGGGCACGGCCGTCTGCATCCCGCGTTCCTCCGAGCCGAGGTCGATGTCGCTGCCGGCGAAGTGATACTGATCGCGCAGCATGAATCCATGTCCCGCCAGGAATACGACGCCCAGATCGTCCGGCCCCACCTGCTGCCGGATCCACGCGAGCGCGTCGAGCAGGCTGCCCCGGGTGGCGGCGGCATCGGTCAGCAGCCGCACCTGCACCTGGTCGGCGAGCCCGGCCGCCTGCGTCTTGACGATTTCGACGAAGTCGCGCGCATCCTTCGACGGAAACTTCAGCTGCAGCTCCGCGCGCAGCGTCGGGTACGACGACACGCCGGCTGCGACGACGTAGATCCGACGGTAGCGCAGGTGACCGGGCGCGGAGCCGGCGGCTTTCGCGGCGCCGCTTGCCGCCGCGGCCGCCGGGCCGGCGGCGCTCGCGCGTTCGATGCGAAACGTCGCGGGCTCGGACACGCCGTTGCGGTTGCGCGCGACGACGACGACGTCGGCCGCGCCGGACGCCGGCCACTGCAACGGCACGTCGATGTCGATTCCAGCGTCGCCGCGCGGCTTCGGCAGCTTGTCGCCTTCGAGCGTGTGCGCAAGCCGCCCGGCGACCCGGATCCTGACCTCCTGCACCGGCGCGTCGGCCGGGCTGAACACCGCGAACCGGGCGCGCGGCGCGGCGGCGCCCGCCGCCGTCTCGGGATCGCCGCGCAGTTCGATCCGCGGCGGCAGCACCGATGTCACCGCCGGTGCTGTGCTGCGCACGCCGGCGGCGCCGTGCGTGTCTTCGGCGCTCGCCTGGCGCAGCGCGAGCGCCAGATCGCCGTGCTCGAACACCGCCTTGATCACGTCGGGCCGGTAATAGTGCTTGCGGAACCGGCCGACCGAGAAGAACTGCGCCGATCGGTTCGCCGCGGTGTTCAGATGCCAGCCGATCAGCGCCTCGCCGCCGACCGACGTGTCGTAATGTCCGCTGGGCGCCCACAGCACCCAGCGCTCGCGATCGGGATGCGCGAACAGCGCCATCTGCTCGTCGCCGTCGGCGAGCCGATGCCAGCGGATCGTTCCGTCGCCCAGCGCAGCGACCGCCCAGCGGCCGTCGCCGCTGACGTTGACGGCCCACGCGGCCGCAGCGAGCCGCCGTTGCCATAACGGCCGGCCGGCGGCGTC
>DATLGW010000642.1:0-4626 GCA_035540315.1 Burkholderiaceae bacterium
GCACGATGCGCCGGCCGGCGGCGGCCGCGCGCGCGCGCTGCGACAGCTCGGCCAGCACGTGCGGCTCGCCGGCGTCGTGGATCGATTGCGTCGCGTCGATCCGCAACCCGTCGAGATGGAATTCGGCGATCCAGTAACACGCGTTTCCGATCACGAACTCGCGCACCGGGCCGCTGCCGTCGCCGTCGAAGTTCAGCGGATCGCCCCACTCGTTCGGATAGCGGTCGCTGTACCAGTGATCGCTGTAGCAGTTGTGATACGCGCCGTCGGGGCCGAAGTGGTTGTAGACGACGTCCAGGATCACGCCCAGTCCCAGCCGGTGCGCATCATCGACGAAGCGCTTGAACGCGTCGTAGTCGCCGTAGCCGTGGTACGGCGCATACAGCGACACGCCGTCGTAGCCCCAGTTGAATCGGCCCGGGAACTCGGCGACCGGCATCACCTCGAGCAGCGTGACGCCCAGCGCCTTCAGGTACGGCAGCTTCTCGCGCGCCGCATCGAACGTGCCCTCGCGCGTGAAGCAGCCGACGTGCAGCTCGTAGACGACCTGCCCGGTGATCGACACGCCGCGCCAGTCGTCGTCGCGCCAGCGCCAGCCGTTCGGATCGACCAGCATCGACGGCCCATGCGGCCCCTGCGGCTGATACCGCGACGACGGGTCGGGGTACGGCCCCTGCCCGTCGAGCCGGTACCGGTAGAGCGCGCCCGGCCGCAAACCCGCGACGTCGGCGCCGAAGAAGCCGTCGGGCTCGGGCTGCATCCGAATCCGCTGCGGTCGCGGGGCTTCGATCACGAGGTCGACTTCGCTGGCGCGAGGCGCCCAGATCCGAAACGTGGCGCCGCCGGCATCGACGGCGGGACCTTGCCGATGCCGGCCTGCGGCGGGAGCGAGCATGACGGAACCCGAATCGAACGACTGACGAAGCGCCGACGCCGGCGAACGTTCGAATGCGTCGCAGCGTCGGCGTGGCGTTCGACAGGCAAACTCGGTGCCCGTGCCGTCGGTGCCGGGCGCTTTCGGCGATCGCGCAGCCGGCGCGGCGCGGGGATCGACTGCGCCGCGTCAGGCGTTGATCACGCCGCGGCGGATCTGGTCGAGCTCGATCGACTCGAACAGCGCCTTGAAGTTGCCCTCGCCGAAGCCTTCGTCGCCCTTGCGCTGGATGATCTCGAAGAAGATCGGTCCGATCACGGTCTTCGTGAAGATCTGCAGCAGCAATCCGCCCTGCGGACCGCCGTCGACCAGGATCCGGTTCTTGCGCAGCCGCTCGAGGTCCTCGCCGTGGTTCGGCAGCCGCTTGTCGAGCAGCTCGTAATAGGTGTCCGGCGTATCGAGGAACTCTACGCCGTTGCTGCGCAACCACTCGACGGTCGAGTAGATTTCGGTGGCGCCGATCGCGATGTGCTGGATGCCTTCGCCGTGGTACTGGTCCAGGTACTCCTGGATCTGACCGCCCCCCTGTTCGGTGCCTTCCTCGTTGATCGGGATCCGGATCTTGCCGCAGGGGCTGGTCATCGCCTTGGACTTCACGCCGGTGACCTGGCCCTCGATGTCGAAGTAGCGGATCTCGCGGAAGTTGAACAGCCGCTCGTAGAAGTCGGCCCACTCCTTCATGCGGCCGCGGTGCACGTTGTGCGTCAGGTGATCGATGTACGCCAGCCCCGCGCCGCGGTGCTCGAGGTCGGCGCGCGCGCTGCCGGCATCGATCGGCTCGAAGTCCACGTCGTAGATCGAGATGTCGCCGATGCCGCCGTTGCGGCCGTCCTTGCCGCGCCACCGATCGACGAAGTAGATCAGCGAGTCGCCGATGCCCTTGATCGCGGGGATATTCAGCTCCATCGGCCCCGACTTCGAATCGAAGCCCCAGGCGCCGAGCTCGAGCGCGCGCTCGTATGCGCGCGCCGCGTCGCGCACCCGAAATGCGATTGCGCAGATCGACGGCCCGTGCAGCCGCGCGAAGCGCTGCGCGAACGACCCCGGCTCGGCGTTGACGATGAAGTTCACGCTGCCTTGCCGGTACAGCAGCACGTTCTTGTGCCGGTGCCGCGCGATCGCCTTGAATCCCAGCTGCTCGAACAGCCGCCCGAGCGCCACCGGGTCCGGCGCGGTGTACTCGATGAATTCGAACCCGTCGGTGCCCATCGGGTTGTCCCACGCGCTTTCGCTCATCGCCATCTCCCGCGTCGAAGATGCTTCCGATTCTAGTCCGGCCCCTGCAGGGCGCCACGCTGGCAAGGCGCCCCGAAAGGGCCATTGCGACTGCGATAAAATCACCGGTTCCCTTCCTTCGGCGCTGTTCGCCGAGTCCCGAGGCCGCGTGATGCGCCTGTTCTCCTACCGCGACCGCCCGGTGCACCTCGGGCCGTACCCGCTCGAGCGGCTGACCCGCAGCCACGCGCTGCCGGAGCTGGCGGCGCTGCCGCCGATGCGCGCGCTCGACCTCGACGACCCGAACCCGGAGTCGCTGACGCACGCGATCGCCCGCTACCTGGCGATGTTCGACCTGGTGCGCGACGGCGCGGTGAACCCGCAGCGCGCGCAGGTGCCGGACCATCCGCGCGAGCGCGCGAATCACCTGAAAGCGGCCGGGTACTACTTCGACGCGTCGATGATGGGCGTGTGCGCATTGCCGGCAGCGGCGCGGCTGGCCGAGCCGATCCGCAATCCGGCGGTCGCGGCGCTGGGCGCCGAGCTCGAGGCCAGCCATCCGAAGAGCTTCGCGGCCGGGATGGACATGATCCTGGCCGACGTGCTCGATTCGGCGCGCACGGTGCACGGCCCGATCGGGGATCACACGCACGCGATCGTGATCCTGGTCGAATACCCGCGCGATCCGCGGCCCGACGAGCCGGGCTGCGACTGGATCCGCGGCACCCAGCCGCAGCGGGCCGCGCTGCTGTCGGCGCAGACTGCGGTGCTGCTGTCGACGTACCTGAGGATGCTCGGCCACGACGCGCGCGCGCATTCAACCCGCTGCACCGACGTCGACCTGCCGCGGCTGGCGGTCGCCTGCGGGCTCGCGCACGAGGACGGCGCCAACCCCTACGTCGGGCGCCGCTACGGGCTGGCGGCGGTCACGACGACGTTCGAGCTCGCCGCCGACGCGCCGCTCGCGCCGCCGGCGCAGCAGCGGCGCTGGCGCTCGCACGGGCCGGCGTGGTGGCTCGGCAAGGGAACGCTGAAGAACGCGTTCGACCGCGAGGCGTACCGCCGGCGCGACTTCCGCGCCGGCGCCTATCCGTTCGAGACGCTGAAGCGGCGCGAGCAGCCGACGACGTTCATCGATCATCAGCGGGTGCCGCGCTTCCCGAAGCGGGCCGATTTCTTCGCCCGCGCGCTGTTCGGCGACCTCGGCCGCGACGTGCAGGAGGGGGCGAAGAACGCGCACTACGTGATGAAGAGTCCGATCGGCGCCTGCGCGCGCCGCGCGCTCGGCGCGCTGCTGCTGCTGCAGTTCGGCGAGGCGCGCAGGCCGGTGTCGCCGAACGCCGCCGATCCTCGCCGCAACGCCGAAAACCTGAAGGCGGCGTCGTATTACCTCGGAACCGATGCCGTCGGGCTGTGCGCGGTGCCCGAGTGGGCCTACTACTCGCACGACGCCGGCGGCAACCCGATGCCGGCGTATCACCGCCATGCGGTGAACCTGCTGCTCGACCAGGGTCACGAGACGATGGAGGGCGCCAGCGGCGACGACTGGATCTCGGTCGCGCAGAGCATGCGCGCGTACCTGCGTTTCTCGATGATCGGCGGCGTGATCGGCGAGCAGATCCGGCGGCTCGGCTATTCGGCGCGCGTGCACTCGGTGCTCGACGGCGACGTGCTGCAGCCGCCGCTGCTGCTGCTGTCGGGCCTGGGCGAGGTCAGCCGGATCGGCGAGGTGATCCTGAACCCGTTCCTCGGCCCGCGGCTGAAGAGCGGCACCGTGACGACCGACCTGCCGATGGCGTTCGACTCGCCGATCGACTTCGGGCTGCAGCAGTTCTGCGAACGCTGCAACAAGTGCGCGCGCGAATGCCCGTCCGGAGCGATCACCGCCGGACCGAAGCTGATGTACAACGGCTACGAGATCTGGAAGAGCGACGCCGAGAAGTGCGCGCGCTACCGGATCACGAACGCCGGCGGCGGCATGTGCGGCCGGTGCATGAAGACCTGCCCGTGGAATCTCGAGGGGCTGCTGGCCGAATCGGGCCTGCGCTGGCTCGCGATGCACGTGCCGGCGACCGCGCCGGCGCTGGCGGCGCTCGACGATGCGCTCGATCGCGGCGCGATCAATCCGGTCAAGACCTGGTGGTGGGACATCGAGCTCGATCGCGCGACCGGCGGCTACGTGCGCGCGCGACAGACGCACCGCCGCGGGCTGCAGAAGGACCTGCGGCTGCGATACGACGATCAGACGCTGGCGGTGTATCCGGCCGACACGATGCCGCCGCCGTTTCCGGTCGCGTTCCCGGTCGACCGCGAGCAGGGGATCGCCCGCTACCGCGCGCTGCTGACGCCGGCCGAGTACCGGCGCCGGCTCGCCGCCGGCGACGTCGACGGGCTCGCGCCGCCGTTTCATATGCCCGACGGCGAGCCGCCGGTGTTCCCGGTGCTGTTGCGCCGGCGAGAGCCGATGGCCGCCGACG
>DATLGW010000643.1:0-1817 GCA_035540315.1 Burkholderiaceae bacterium
CGCGAAGGCGCTGAAGATCATCCGCGACGGCGGCCAGATCGACTACGTCGGCGCGTCCGCGGTCGAGCTGATCGGCCCGGGCGAGTCGGCCGGCAACTTCCGCGAGATCGAGATCAAGGGCGGCAAAATAGAGACCGTCCGCTACCGCTGACCGCGGGGCGATCTTGCTCGTCGTCGACGGACTGCGAAAGCACTTCGGCGGCTTTCGCGCCGTCGACGGCGCGTCGCTGTCGGTCGCGCGGGGGTCGATCACCGGGCTGATCGGCCCCAATGGCGCCGGCAAGTCGACGCTGTTCAACGTGATCGCCGGGCTGCTGCCGCCGGACGGCGGCCACGTGTACCTCGACGGCGAGGAGATCACCGGACTGCCGCCGCACGCGCTGTTCCACAAGGGGCTGGTGCGCACGTTCCAGATCGCGCACGAGTTCGCATCGCTGACGGTCCGCGACAACCTGATGATGGTGCCGCCCGGCCAGGCCGGCGAGTCGCTGTGGCGCGCATGGCTGCCGCGCGCGCGGATCGCAGCCGAGGAAGCGGCGATTGCCCGCAAGGCCGACGAAGTGCTCGAGTTCCTGACGCTGGCGCACCTTGCCGACGACCGGGCGTGGAGCCTGTCGGGCGGGCAGAAGAAGCTGCTCGAGCTCGGCCGCACGATGATGACGGACGCGCGGATCGTGTTTCTCGACGAGGTCGGCGCGGGCGTGAACCGGACGCTGCTCAACACGATCGCCGACGCGATCGTGCGGCTGAACCGCGAGCGCGGCTACACGTTCTGCGTGATCGAGCACGACATGGACTTCATCGGTCGGATCTGCGACCCGGTCATCTGCATGGCCGAAGGCAAGGTGCTCGCGCAGGGCAGCGCCGAAGAGATCCGGCGCAACGAGCGGGTGATCGAGGCGTACCTGGGCACCGGACTGAAGACCCGGATCCGCGAGCCGCGGCCCGCATGAGGCCCCGCGCGTGACGACGCTGATCGGCGAGAATATGACCGGCGGCTACGGCGGCGTGGACATCCTGCTCGGCTGCTCGATCTCGGTGTCGGACGGCGAGATCGTGGTGATCGTCGGACCCAACGGCGCCGGCAAGTCGACCGCGATGAAGGCGTTGTTCGGCATGGTGTCGCTGCGCGCGGGCAAGGTCAGCATCGACGGCGAGGACATCACTGCGCTGTCGCCGCAGGAGCGCGTGACACGCGGCATGGCGTTCGTGCCGCAGACGCACAACATCTTCCCGTCGCTGACGGTGACCGAGAACCTCGAGATGGGCGCCTTCCTGCGCCGGGACGACATCCGCCCGACGATGGAGCAGGTGTTCGAGCTGTTTCCGGTGCTGCGCGACAAGCGCCAACAACCCGCGGGCGAGCTGTCCGGCGGCCAGCGCCAGCAGCTCGCAGTCGGCCGCGCGCTGATGACGCGCCCGAAGGTGCTGATGCTCGACGAGCCGACGGCCGGCGTCAGCCCGATCGTGATGGACGAGCTGTTCGATCGCATCATCGAGGTCGCCCGCACCGGCATCGCGATCCTGATGGTCGAGCAGAACGCGCGTCAGGCGCTGGAGATCGCCGACCGGGGCTACGTGCTGGTGCAGGGCGCGAACCGCTACACCGGCAGCGGCCAGCAGCTGCTTGCCGAGCCCGAAGTCCGGCGCTCGTTCCTCGGGGGCTGACGTGGCTCCGCTCGAGGCCCTGGTCGTCCTTGCGAACTTCGTCGTCATCCCCGCAATCGCCTACGGCAGCCAGCTCGCGCTCGGCGCGCTGGGCGTCACGCTGATCTACGGCGTGCTGCGGTTCTCCAATTTCGCGCACGGCGACACGA
>DATLGW010000644.1:0-2084 GCA_035540315.1 Burkholderiaceae bacterium
GCTCGGCCCACGCCGCGACTGCGCCGGGCACGGTGACCGAATCCCATCCGAGCTGCGGCATGCGCCCGCCGTGCAGCCGCTCGAACCGCCCGCGATCCCACGCCGCAGGCGACCATCCCGACGCATTGAGCCCGCGCAGTCGCTTGCCGTCCCAGACGATCGCGAACGCGTCCGAACCGAGCCCGTTGGACACCGGTTCGGTCAGCGAGATCACCGCGGCAGCCGCGATCGCGGCGTCGACCGCATTGCCGCCGGCGGACAGCATCCGCAGCCCGGCCTGCGCGGCCAGCGGCTGCGACGCGACGACCATCCGTTCGCCGACGACCTCGCGTCGGGCGACCGGATACGCGTTCATTGGCCGGCGATTCCCGCGTCCTTCACGACCTTCGTCCACTTCTGCAGCTCGCTGCGGACGAACGCGTCGAACTCGGCAATCGTGCTCGATTCGGCTTCGGCTCCGAAAGCCGACAGCCGCTTGCGCACCTCCGGATCGGCCATCACCGCGACGATCTCCGCATTCAGCCGTTGGGCAACCGGTTTTGGAATCCCGGCCGGGCCGAAGATGCCGAACCACGCGCTGACTTCGTACCCCTTGACGCCAGCTTCGGCGACCGTGGGCAGATCGGGCAGCAACTGGCTGCGCTGCGCGCCCGTCAGCGCCAGCGGCCGCACCGTGCCCGCCTTGATGTGCGGCAGCGCGGTCAGCTGCAGGTCGAACATCACGTTCACCTGTCCGCCCAGCAGGTCGTTGAGCGCCGGCGCGCTGCCCTTGTACGGCACGTGAAGCATCTTGATGCCGGCCATGCTGTTCAGCATTTCGCCGGCCAGGTGATTCGACGTGCCCGCGCCCGCCGAAGCGTACGTCAGCTGGTTCGGCTTGGATTTCGCGAGCGCGATCAACTCGGGCAGCGTGTTCGCCGGAACCGACGGGTGCGCGAGCAGCACGAACGGAATCGACGCGACGCGGGAGATCGGCGTGAAATCGGCGACCGGGTCGTAGCCGATCTTGTCCTGCATGCCCGGGTTGATCGCATGCGAGCTGACGGTGCCGATCTGCAGCACGTAACCGTCGGCCGGCGCGCGCGCCACGTAGCGGGTCGCGATCGCGGTGCCGGCGCCCGGTCGGTTCTCGACGACGACCCGCTGGCGCAGGCGCTCCCCGAGCGCTTCGCCGATCGTGCGCCCGAGCACGTCGGCCGATCCGCCGGGCGGGAACGGCACGATCAGGTGGATCGGCCGGCTCGGAAACTCCTGCGCGTGCGCCGCGCCGGGCACAGCGAGCACGGTCGCGGATGCGGCGATCGCACACAGCATCGTCGCGAGCCGCAAGCTCAGCGGTCTGGACATGGTCTCCTCCTGTTGCAAGTCGGCATGCCGGCCGCGCCGGCGCAAGTGTCTGGAATCCGCGCGAATCAAACCAAAGAAACCCGCTGCTCGTCGACCTCCGGGATCGGCGGGATTTCGACGCCATGCGCGCCCGCGTCTTCGCGGATCTGGTCGAGCGCACGCTTGATGATCGCGATCTCGTCGTCGGGATGCGTTGCGCCCAGGCCGTGCTGCGCGGCCAGCGCGCGGTTTCGCGCGGCGCGCCTGCGCTCGTCTTCGGGCAGATTGACGACCGCATAGACGCCGTTCAGCAGACTGCCGCGCAGCTTCTTCGCGAACTTCTGGCCGAGCAGCCGCTTTTCGTCGCTGCCGATCCCGGCGAAGAAACGCCGCATCACGATCCGGCCGAACTGGATGTGGCGCGCTTCGTCGCGCAGGATCAGCTGGCAGGCGCGGCGAACGGATTCGAAGCGCGCGTTCTCGTAGCGCGCCTGCAGCAGCTCGCCCGACAGCTGTTCGAACAGCGTGTTGACCGCGAGCCCGGCGTAGAACGACATCTGCTTCTCGTCGCGCTCGTCGTGAAAGCGCGGGATGATCGACTGGAAATAATCGGCGCGCGGCGACGGGTGATAGCCGCCCAGCGCATTGGCGATCCGGAACGACGCCTCGTGGTGGCGCAGCTCCTCGGAGATGAAGTTCGTCACGTGCTGCTTCACCTCGAACGGCAGGTGGCCGAAGATCGCGTCGCGAAGCCGTTC
>DATLGW010000645.1:0-2057 GCA_035540315.1 Burkholderiaceae bacterium
GATCAGCGCGCTCGTGCTGATCGTCTCCGGGTGCGCGACCGGCGCGGCCATGCGCGCCGGCCAGCGCGCCGAAGTCCTCCAGGAATACGACCGCGCCATCGTCGAGTACACGAAGGTGCTCCGCGAGGACCCCGACAACCGCGCCGCGCGCCAGGCGCTCGACCGCATGAAGCTGCGTTCCTCGCTGGACCACTTCACCCGCGGGCGCCGGCTGCATGCGGCGGGGCGTCTCGATGAAGCACTCGTCGAGCTGCAGATCGCGAACGAGCTCAATCCGTCGAGTGGCGACATCGAGGAGCTGCTCACCACCGTCCGCACGCAGCTCCGCAACAAGATCGCCGTCGCGCGCGAAGGGAAAACCGAGCTCGAATCGCTCGTGGAACGGGCGCGCCTCGCACCGGCTCCGGGCCTCGAACTCGACGCCGTATTGCCGGTGCAGTCGCTGACGTGGAACGGCAGCGCCCGCGACCTGTACTCGCAGATCGGGAAGCTCGCGAACATCAGCGTCGCCTTCGACGCGCAGTTCCGCGACCAGCCGATCAACATCGACATCCGCAACCAGTCACTCTCCGCGGCACTGCAGGCGATCTCCGCCAGCACGCGCAACTTCTTTCAGGTGACCGCTCCGCGCACCGTCACGATCGTGCCCGACACGCCTGCGAAGCGGCAGGAATACGAAGAGGAGATCGTCCAGGTCTTCCCGCTCAGCAACGCCGACCTGAAGGAGACGGCCGACGCCCTGCGGATCGTCATCGACAATCGCCGCCTGTCGGTCGTCACGGCCAACAACACGATCACGATCAAGGACACGCCGGAACGCGTTGCCGCGGCCGGCAAGCTGATTGCCGCGATCGACAAGGCGAGGCCCGAAGTCGTCATCGATGTCGAGATCCTCGAGGTCGATCGCACGCGGCTGAAGGAATACGGCCTCCAGCTCGCGTCGCCAACGGATCTGCCGACGGGGATCAACGGGTCGGCCGTCATCGATCGCGACGACCTGACGCTTCGCGACCTCCGCAGCCTGTCGCAGTCGGACATCCTGCTGACGAATCTGCCAGGCCTGTTCTATCGCCTGCTGAAGCAGGACACGAACACACGCACGCTCGCGAATACGCAGCTGCGCATTTCCGAAGGGCAGTCAGCGCAGGCGCGGTTCGGCGAGCGCGTGCCGATCCCGATCACGCAGTTTGCCCCGATCGCCACCGGCGGCATCGCCCAGCAGCCGATCACCTCGTTCCAGTACGAGAACATCGGCGTGAACCTCGACATCATGCCGAGGACCCATCACGACGACCACGTGACGCTCGCCCTCAAGGTGGAGGTCAGCAGCATCTCCGGGCAGGGCTTCGGCGGGCTGCCGACGTTCGGGAACCGCGCCATCAGCACCGTGAACCGGCTCCGCGACGGCGAAACCAACCTGCTCGCCGGGCTGATTCGGGACGACGAGCGGGTCGTCAGGCGCGGAATTCCCGGCCTGAGCGACATTCCGGCCGTCGGCCATCTGTTCGCGCATACCCGACGTGAAACGCAGGAGACGGACATCGTCGTCACGCTGACGCCGCGCATCATCCGGGTGCTCGACGTGACCGAGGAGGATCTGCGTGCGTTCCGGGTCGGACGCGACAGCGCGGCCGCTGCCGGATTCGAACTTCAGATTCCACTCCCGGGCGTCGTGCCGCTCGATCCCGCGCAGCAGCCGCCGCCCGAGCAGCAGCCGCAGCCCCAGGGTCCCATTCTGCAGCCGGCGCCGACGTTCCCCTTGCCGCCGGCCCCGCCGACTACACGCCCGTGAGGTAGGATCGGCGGCATGGACCTGACCAGCCGCCGCGACTTTCTCGCGCTCATCTCTGCCCTGCCGATCGTGGGCCTCGCTCAGACTGCGCGGGCACAGCAGTCCATGCCCGCGCGGCGCATTCCCGGCACCAATGAGAGCCTGCCCGTCATCGGCTTCGGGTCGAGCAAGGTTGTCGAGGAAAGTGCGAAAAATGGCGAGGAGCCTCTTCGCCAGGTGCTCCGCGCGCTCGTGGCTCAGGGGGGCAAGGTCATCGATACGTGGC
>DATLGW010000646.1:0-9703 GCA_035540315.1 Burkholderiaceae bacterium
TCGCCCCGATCGCCATGGAAGAAGGCCTGCGCTTTGCCATCCGCGAAGGCGGCAAGACCGTCGGCGCCGGCGTCGTTGCGAAGATCATGGAGTAAGCACATGGCCACGCAACAGAAAATCCGCATCCGCCTCAAGGCGTTCGACTACAAGCTGATCGACCAGTCGGCCGCCGAGATCGTCGACACCGCCAAGCGCACCGGCGCGGTCGTCCGCGGCCCGGTGCCGCTGCCCACGCGGATCCAGCGCTTCGACCTGCTGCGCTCGCCGCACGTGAACAAGACCTCGCGCGACCAGATGGAAATCCGCACGCACCAGCGGCTGATGGACATCGTCGATCCGACCGACAAGACCGTCGATGCGCTGATGAAGCTCGACCTGCCGGCGGGCGTGGACGTGGAGATCAAGCTGCAATAGTCGCGATCGTCGGGCAACCGCGGAAAGAGGCCGGCGCGATGCCGGCTTTTTTCTTATGGCCGGACGCGCGAACGGCCGGGAGTTGACGCGTCCGGTCGTCTGCCGGAGGATCGGCGCATGTCCGCATCATCGGCTGGCGCCGGCACCGAATTCCGCGACGACCGTCGCGCCGCGAGCGCGCGCCGGCTGCCGGCTGCGGTGCTGCAGCGGCTGACGCGACTCGACGACCGCCGCTCGGCCGCCGCGGTGCTGCTGACGCTCGCGACGATCGTCGGGCTGCTGGCCGCGGCGGTCGCGATCGACCGCGGGTGGGCCTACGCGCTCGCGGTGCCGCTGATCGCAACGCAGCAGCATGCGCTGTTCGTGCTCGCGCACGACGCGGCGCACTACCGGCTGTTCTCGAATCGCAGCCTCAATGATCGGGTCGGCCGCGCGTTGGGATCGATCGCCGGCATCTCGATGTGCACGTACCGGGTGATCCACCGGCTGCACCACAACCACCTGTACGCAGAGCTCGACCCGGACGTCGCGCTGAACGGCGGCTACCCGCGCGGGCGCGCCTACCTGCTGCGCAAGCTCGCGACCGACCTGTCGGGGCTGACGGCCGTGAAGACCTACGCCTACTTCTTCGGTTCGCCGTCGCGCAACGACCAGACCGACCAGGCGCTGCGGCCGCTGGACGACACGTCGCCGGCGCTGCGGGCGGCGGCGCTGGCCGATCGCAACGGCGTGATCGCGGTGCAACTGGCGCTGCCGGTGATCGTCGCGGTCGCCGGCGGCTGGAGCGCGCTGGCGCTGTACCTGCTGCTGTGGGTGCTGCCTGCAGTGACGGTATTGCAGGCGATCCTGCGGCTGCGGGCGGTCTTCGAGCACGGCGCGCCGGACGATCTCGCGTCGCCGCTGCGATCGGCGCGAACCAACGTCGTCGGGCTGCTCGGCCGCTGGCTGATGTTCCCGCACCACGTCAATTACCATATCGAGCACCACCTGTACCCGGCGGTGCCGCATTACCGCTTGCCGGCGCTGCATGCGGCGCTGCGCGAGCACGGTTTGCTCGACGGCGCCGACGTCTGCGGCTGGCGCGGCACGTGGCGCCGCGTCTATGCCGACCGCCGCGATGCGGCACCCGATCGATCCGGAGGACGCTGATGAAACTTCGCTCGCTGATGACGCTCGCTGCAGTGTCCGGCTCGCTCGCGCTTTTGACTGCGGCATCGGCAGCGACCGTCGGACAGCCGGCGCCGCAGTTCGCGGCCACCGACAGCCACGGCAACACGGTCAGCCTGGACTCGCTGCGGGGCCGCTACGTCGTGCTCGAGTGGTTCAACCCGACCTGTCCGTTCGTGCGCAAGCATTACGACAGCGGCAACATGCAGGCGCTGCAGAAAGCGTTCGGCGGCAACGGCGTGACCTGGCTCGCGGTCAAGACGATGCAGCCCGGCAGCTACGGCTACGTCGATCCGGCGCAGGCGAACGCATGGCTCGCCGAGCGGCAAGCGGCGCCGGCGGCGCTGCTGCTCGATCCGGACGCGAAGGTGGCGCGGCTGTACGCGGCGCGCGTGACGCCGCACATGTTCGTCATCGACCCGCAAGGCCAACTGATTTACGCCGGCGCGATCGACGATCGGCGCAGCACATCGCCGGCCGACGTCGCCGGCGCGACGAATTACGTGAAGGCGGCGCTCGACGAGGCGATGGCGGGCAGGCCGGTGACGACAGCGTCGACCCAGGCATACGGCTGCACGGTCCGCTATCCGCGCGCGGATTAGTTCGCCGGCGGCGCGGGCCCGTCGGTGCCCGCCGGATACTCGAGCAGCGGCACCTGCCGTTTCGACCACGCCGCGAGCACCGGCTCGACGATCTCCCACGACAGCTCGGCCTCGTCGGCGCGGATCGACATCGTGGAGCGTGCCTGCAGGATGTCGAGCAGCACGCGCGAATACGCCGGCAACTCCAGCGGCGCGAGCTCGGCCACCAGGGAGACCTGCCGCA
Organism: Burkholderiaceae bacterium; assembly: GCA_035540315.1. GTDB lineage: Bacteria > Pseudomonadota > Gammaproteobacteria > Burkholderiales > Burkholderiaceae_E > DATLGW01. The sequence continues at coordinate 2,407 of DATLGW010000646.1, forward strand.
GCGGAATCGGGTCGCCGGCCCCGGTGACGTTCATTCCGAAGCAGATCCGATCGGGCTCGAGCTGCAGCCGCAGCACGTTCGGCGCCGGCGCGTTCGCCTCGAACGCCAGGTGCGGCACGCCGCGGAACGCCAGCACGATCTCGTGCCGGTCGCGCCGCAGCGCCTTGCCGCTGCGCAGCACGAACGGCACGCCCGCCCAGCGCCAGTTGTCGATCCACAGCGTCAGCTGCGCGAACGTCTCGGTGCCTCGCTGCGGATCGACGCCGCGCTCGTCGACGTAGGCCGGCACGGCGCGATCGCCGATGCGTCCTGCCGCGTAGCGCGCCCGCACCGCGTCGTGCTGCACCTGCTGCGGCGTGCTGCGACGGACTGCCCGCAGCACCTGCGACTTCGCATCGCGCAGATCGCGCTCGTGCAGCGTCAGCGGCGGCTCCATCGCGACCAGGCACAGCAGCTGCAGCAGGTGGTTCTGCAGCATGTCCTTCAGCGCGCCGGCGCGATCGTAGTAGGAGGCGCGCCCCTCGAGCGCAAGCGTCTCGTCCCAGACGATCTCGACCCGCTCGACCTGCTCGCGGTTCCATAGGTACTCGAACGCGCGGTTCGCGAACCGCAGCCCGAGCAGGTTCTGGACGGTCTGGAACGCGAGGAAGTGATCGACGCGGAAGATCGCGTCCTCGTCGAAGTGCTCGTGCAGCAAGCGGTTCAGCCCGCGCGCGGCCGCCAGGCTGTCGCCGAACGGCTTCTCGATCACGATGCGGCTGCCTTCGTCAAGCCCGAGCTGCGACAGCGCGCGGATCGTCGGCTCGAACACCGCCGGCGGCAGCGCCAGGTACGCGGCCAGCGGCCCGGCGCCGGCCGCTGCATGCACCGGCGCCAGCTGGACCGGGTCGGTGACGTCGGCCTGCAGGTAGGCGATTCGCGCCGCCAGCCGCTCGCGGGCCGGCTGCGGCACGTTCTGTGCATGTCGCGCGAGCGCCTGCAGCGCCGCGCGCCGATAGCCGTCGCTGTCGCCGGCCTCCTTCGCGACCGCGACGACGCGAAACGTCTCAGGCAGCAAGCCGCCGTGCTCGAGCTGCGCGAGCGCCGGCAGCAGGTAGCGCCGCGTCAGATCGCCGGCGGCGCCCAGGATCGCCAGTCGCCCGATCGCCAGCGGTTCGGCCATGCGTGCGTTGCGGTCTGCGGCGCTCAGCTGCCGCCCGACTGCTTGCCGCGGCGGGCGATTCGCGCCAGGTTGACGCCGCTGGAGATCACGCCGACGTGGCTGAACGCCTGCGGGAAGTTGCCGAGGAATTTCCCGGATGCTGCGTCGATCTGCTCGGGCAGCAGCCCAAGCGGGTTCGCCCGCGCGCACAGCGAGTCGTACAGCTGCGTCGCTTCGTCGAGGCGGCCCTGTCCGGCGAGGTTGTCGACCAGCCAGAAGCTGCACAGCAGAAACGTGCCCTCGTGCCCCGGGAGCCCGTCGGGCGATTCGTCGGGCAGGTAGCGGTAGATCAGGCCGTCGCCGGCGCCGAGCCGGGCAACGACCGCCTTCGTCGTCGCGATCATCCGCGGGTGATCGGCGGGAACGACCCGGCGCAGCGGCAGCGTCAGCAGGCTTGCGTCCAGGCCGCCCTCGCCGTCGAGGTGCTCGGTGAACGACTGCAGCCGCTCGTTCCACGCGTTTTCCAGCACCGCGCTGCGGATCCGTTCGGCTTCGGCCCGCCAGCGCTCGACATCGCCGGGCAGCTGCAGCGCTTCCGCGATCTTGGCGCCGCGATCGAGCGCGACATGGCACAGCGCGGCCGAATACGTGAACACGCGTCCCGGCGTACGGACTTCCCAGATGCCGTGGTCGGGTTCGCGCCACTCGTTCGCCGCGCAATCGACGAAGTGCGCGAGCTGCTTCCAAAGCCGAGGCTCGAGCTTGCCGCCCCGCACGACCCACTGGTAAGCGCAATCGAGGATCTCGCCGTACACGTCGTGCTGGCGCTGGTCGGCCGCGGCATTGCCCCAGCGCACCGGCCGCGAGTTGCGGTAGCCGCAAAGCTCCGAGTCCTCCCACTCCGGCGGCGGCTGCTTGCCGCGCAGGTTGTACAGCACCCGTGGCCGTTCGCCGTCGCACACCGCGTCGAGCACCCAGTCGAGGAAGACCCAGGCTTCGCGGTGCAGGCCGATGCGCCGCAGCGCGTACACGGAGAACGCCGCGTCGCGAATCCACGCGTAGCGGTAGTCCCAGTTGCGCGGCCCGCCGATCGCCTCGGGCAGCGACGAAGTCGGCGCCGCCATGATCGCGCCGTTCTCGAAGTAGTCGAGCAGCTTCAGCGTGATCGCCGAGCGGCGCACCAGCGCCGGCTGCGGCCCTTCGTACTGATAGCTGCGCAGCCAGCGGTGCCACGCCTCGAGCGTGCCGCGCATCAGATCCTCGGGCCGCCGATCGTGGTGCCGGTGCGGTCGCCGGCCCCAGCTCAGGATCAGATCGATCGTGTCGTCGGTCTTGAGCTCCAGCGTGCTGCGCAGCCCTTGCAGCGGGCGGCTCGCCCACAGGTGCAGGTCCAGCTCCGGGCGCGACGCGCACCGGATCCGCAGGCCGTCGCCGCGCGGCTCTGCGCTGGCGCCGCCGCGGGGCGCCACCGCGATCCGCAGCCGAACCGGGCCGTGCAGCACCTCGACGCGGCGCAGCAGCTCGTCGCGCGCGGCCGCGCCGTCCTCGGTCAGCTCGGCGCCGGAGCGAAACGTCAGCGCGTCGGTCAGCCGCAGCACGCCGCCGGAGGCGGTTCGCAGCTCGGTCACGACCACGCCAGTGTCTTCCAGATAATATTGCCGCGCCTGCGCGAGCTCCTCGGGCGCGATCTCGAACGCGCCGCCGCGATCGGCGTCGAGCAGCCGGCAGAACAACGCCGGATCGTCGAACGTCGGAACGCACAGCCAGGCGATCGCACCGTCGCGTGCGACCAGCGCGGCGGTCGAGCCGTCGCCGATCAGCCCATGGTCCTCGATCGGAAGGTAGCCGTCGATCGGCTCCAGCGAGCGGAAGCCGCCAGTCTTGTTGCGAGCGCCCATGGGCCCAGTGTAGGCGGGGGGTGCCGGGTGGACGGCAGGATCCGCGCGGAGAGCATGGGTCTGCCGTCCGCGGCGCAACCCGCCGGAGCAACTTGCGGCGGCGGCGGCTCCCCGCTATAATCATGGGCTTTTCTACTCCTTCCGGAATCACCGTGCGGGCGCAGCCGGCGCGGCGGAAGGGTCCCAGTCAGCCCCGGCCAATCGCAGCCGGGAACGGAGCAAGAAAATGAGCCTTGGCCTTGTCGGTCGCAAGGTCGGCATGATGCGCATCTTCACCGATGACGGCGATGCCGTTCCGGTCACGGTGCTCGACGTGTCGAACAACCGCGTCGCCCAGATCAAGACCGTCGATACCGACGGCTACACCGCAGTGCAGGTCGCATACGGCCAGCGCAAGGCCTCCCGAGTCAGCAAGCCGCAGGCCGGTCATCTGGCGAAGGCCGGCATCGAAGCGGGCAGCGTGCTGCGCGAGTTCCGCGCCGCCGACGCCGAGCTCGACGGGCTGCGCGAGAAGGTCGGCGGCGAGCTCAAGCCCGGCGTCGTGCTGCCGGTGGCGCTGTTCGCGGCCGGCGACAAGGTCGACGTTGCCGGGACCACGCAAGGCAAGGGTTTCTCGGGCGTCATCAAGCGGCACAACTTCTCGTCGAACCGGGCGTCGCACGGCAACTCCGTGTCGCACAACAAGCCGGGCTCGATCGGCCAGGCGCAGGACCCCGGTCGGGTGTTTCCCGGCAAGAAGATGGCCGGCCAGTACGGCAACGTGAACCGCACGGTGCAGAACCTGGTGGTCGCGCGCGTGGACGCCGAGCGCGGGCTGCTGCTCGTGCGCGGCGCGGTGCCGGGGCACGTCAACGGCAGCGTGATCGTCACTCCGGCGGTCAAGACGCCGCTCGGCAAGGGCGGCCAGCCGCTGGTGAAGAGCGAGCCGGCCGCCGCCGCGGGCGGCAAGAAGCGCTGATCGCCGACGGACCCCAGGGAGCGACGATGGAACTGAAGCTGTTGAACGATCAGGGGCAGCCCGCGAGCACGGTCGCTGCGGCCGACACGATATTCGGGCGCGACTTCAACGAGCCGCTGGTGCATCAGGTGGTCGTGGCCTACCAGGCCAACGCCCGCAGCGGCAACCGGGCGCAGAAGGACCGCAGCGAGGTGCGGCACTCGACGAAGAAGCCGTGGCGGCAGAAGGGGACGGGCCGCGCGCGCGCCGGCATGACGTCGAGCCCGCTGTGGCGCGGCGGCGGCCGGATCTTCCCGAACTCGCCCGACGAGAACTTCAGCCACAAGGTCAACCGCAAGATGTACCGCGCCGGCATGTGCTCGATCCTGTCGCAGCTCGCGCGCGAGGATCGGGTCGCGGTGGTCGAGGAGCTCGCGGTCGACGCGCCGAAGACCAAGCTGCTGGCGCGCAAGCTGAAGGACATGGGGCTGGACTCGGTGCTGGTCATCACCGACAAGCTCGACGAGAACCTGTGGCTGGCGTCGCGCAACCTGCCCGACGTGCTGGTGCTCGACGTGCGCAACGCCGACCCGCTGTCGCTGATCCACTACCGCAAGGTGCTGCTGACCCGAAGCGCGCTGGCGACGGTGCAGGAGATCCTGGCATGAATGCAACGAAGGCCGAACCCAAAGACAAGAAGGCCGGCGCGCCGCGCGCTGCCGAGCTGACGCCGCTGCAGCAGCAGCGGCTGATGCAGGTGCTGCTCGAGCCGGTCGTGTCGGAAAAGAGCACGATGATGGCCGACCGCAACCGGCAGTACGCGTTCCGCGTGCTGCAGGGCGCCTCCAAGGACGAGGTCCGCTCGGCGGTCGAGATGCTGTTCAAGGTCGAGGTCGAGTCGGTGCAGATGCTGAACACGCGCGGCAAGACCAAGCGCTTCGGCCGCTCGATCGGGCGCCGGCGCAACACGCGCAAGGCATACGTGTCCCTGAAGGAAGGGCAGGAAATCAACTTCGCGGAGGCCGCGTAATGCCGGTCGTCAAGGTCAAGCCGACTTCGCCGGGGCGCCGCGCGCTGGTCAAGGTCGTGACCCCGGGGCTGCACAAGGGCAAGCCGCATCCGGGGCTGGTCGAGAGCCAGACGCGCGGGTCTGGGCGCAACAACCTGGGCCACATCACGACCCGTCACCGCGGCGGCGGTCACAAGGCGCATTACCGGATCGTCGATTTCCGGCGTGACAAGGACGGAATCGCGGCGAAGGTCGAGCGGCTCGAGTACGACCCGAACCGCAGCGCGCACCTGGCGCTGCTGTGCTACGCCGACGGGGAGCGCCGCTACATCCTGGCGCCGCGCGGCGTCGCGGCCGGCCAGTCGCTGATGTCGGGATCCGAGGCGCCGATCCGGCCGGGCAACACGCTGCCGATCCGCAACATTCCGGTGGGTTCGACGATCCACGCAATCGAGCTGCAGCCGGGCAAGGGCGCGCAGATCGCGCGCGCGGCCGGGGCGTCGGCGCAGCTGCTGGCGCGCGAGGGCACCTACGCGCAGGTGCGGCTGCGCTCGGGCGAGATCCGCCGCGTGCACATCGAGTGCCGCGCGACGATCGGCGAGGTCGGCAACGAGGAACACAACCTCGAGCAGATCGGCAAGGCCGGGCGCCAGCGCTGGCGCGGCATCCGGCCGACGGTTCGCGGCGTCGCGATGAACCCGATCGATCACCCGCACGGCGGCGGCGAGGGCCGCACCGGCGAGGCGCGCGCGCCGGTGAACCCGTGGGGCCAGCCGACCAAGGGCTACCGCACGCGCAACAACAAGCGCACGAACAAGATGATCGTGCAGCGTCGCAAGAAATAACGGAAACGAGCCATGGCACGTTCAGTCAAGAAGGGACCGTTCGTCGATGCGCACCTGCTGCGCAAGGTCGACGCGGCGCAGATGACCAAGGACAAGAAGCCGATCAGGACCTGGTCGCGCCGCTCGACGATCCTGCCGGAGTTCATCGGCATGACGATCGCGGTGCACAACGGCAAGCAGCACGTCCCGGTCTACATCAACGAGAACATGGTCGGGCACAAGCTCGGCGAGTTCGCGCTGACCCGCACGTTCAAGGGTCACTCGGCGGACAAGAAGTCCGCGGCCAAGCGGTAACGGGGGCGCACGATGGAAACCAGGGCAACGGCGCAAGGCGTGCGGCTGTCGGCGCAGAAAGGCCGGCTGGTCGCCGACATGATCCGCGGCAAGCCGGTCGAGCAGGCGCTGAACCTGCTGACGTTCTCGCCGAAGAAGGCGTCGAAGATCGTCAAGAAGGTGCTGGAGTCGGCGATCGCGAACGCCGAGCACAACGACGGCGCGGACGTCGACGAGCTGAAGGTCAAGACGATCCACGTCGAGAAGGGCACGTCGCTGCGCCGCTTCTCGGCGCGCGCCAAGGGACGCGGCATGAAGATCGAGAAGCAGACCTGCCACATCTACGTCACGGTCGGAAACTGACCGGGGCACGAGGATACAGATGGGACAAAAGATTCACCCCACCGGCTTTCGGCTCTCGGTCAGCCGCAACTGGTCGTCGCGCTGGTATGCGAACAACCGCCACTACGCCGACATGCTCAACGAGGACATCCAGGTCCGCGAGTTCCTGCGCAAGCGGCTTCGCAACGCGTCGGTCGGACGGGTGCTGATCGAGCGGCCGGCGAAGAACGCGCGGATCACGATCTTCTCGGCGCGGCCGGGCGTCGTGATCGGCAAGAAGGGCGAGGACATCGAGAACCTCAAGGGCGAGCTGCAGCGGATGCTCAAGGTGCCGGTGCACGTGAACATCGAGGAGATCCGCAAGCCGGAGATCGACGCGCAGCTGATCGCCGATTCGATCACGCAGCAGCTCGAGAAGCGGATCATGTTCCGCCGCGCGATGAAGCGCGCGATGCAGAACGCGATGCGGCTGGGCGCCCAGGGCGTGAAGATCATGAGCGCGGGCCGGCTGAACGGCATCGAGATCGCGCGCACCGAGTGGTATCGCGAGGGACGCGTGCCGCTGCACACGCTGCGCGCCGACATCGACTACGGCTTCTCCGAGGCGCAGACGACCTACGGCTCGATCGGCGTCAAGGTGTGGGTCTACAAGGGCGACACGCTCGGGCGCACCGACGTTGCGGCCGCCGACAAGGAGGCTGCGCCGCCGCCCGAGCGCGAGGACCGCAGGCCGCGGCGTCCCGGCGCCGGCCGTCCGCCGCCGCGCGGCGGCCGCCGCCGCCCCGAGGGCGAAACCGAGGCGCCCAAGCCGGTCGAGGCCGGCGGCGAGGCGCAGAAGACGACCGTCAAGCG
>DATLGW010000647.1:0-2045 GCA_035540315.1 Burkholderiaceae bacterium
GTCCTGATCCGACAGGCCGTACAGCGCGGCCGACATCGCGGTGTCGCGACCTGCCGCTTGGCCGGACTTGAACTGGCGCATCGTTTGCAGCAGGTAATCTTCGCGCTGCGCGACCAGGCCCGGTACCTGATCCCGCCCGCGGTAGTCCGGCAGATGGCAGGTGCCGCACAACGCGTTTTCCGCGGTCGCTCGGCCCCGGATCACCTTCGCGGGGTCGACCGAGTCGGCGACGACGCGGATCGGCTGCTGCGCGTAATGCTTCGCCAGCGCGATGATCTCGGCGTCCGGAATGCCGTCCAGCAAGCCCGTCATTGCAGGGACCGGCCGCACGCCTTCGCGGATCAGGATCATCTGGGTCTCGAGAAACGTCCGCGGCTGCCCGGCGAGCGACGGGCTCAGCGGCATCTGCGAGTTGCCGTCGGCGCCGTGACAAGCGCCGCACTGCTGCAGGCGCGGGCTTGGTGGCGTGGCCACGGCGGCGGCGCCTGCCGCGGCGGGCGCCGCCGGGGCCGCAGCGCCGCTCGGCAGCGCCGCCGCAGCCAGCATGCAGGCTGCGGTCAGCGCAGCGGCGCGCGCCGTCGCGGCAACATCGCCCCCGCGGCGCCCGTCACCGCGCGTAGGAGATCCGATAGATCGCACCGAGCTGCTCGTCCGAGACCAGAAGCGACCCGTCGGGCATCTGCAGCAGATACGCCGGCCGCCCCCAGAACTTGTCCTCGGCGGCATCGAGGAAACCGGTCAGGAACGGCGTGACCTTCGCGTTCTTGCCGTCGGGATCCGCGCGCACGACGACCACGTCGAAGCCGAACTTGCGCGTGCGGTTCCACGAACCCTTGCGCGCTACGAACATCGCGTTGCGGTACTCGGCCGGGAACATCGATCCGGTATAGAACTGCAGTCCCATCACCGCGGAATGCGGACCCATCTCCGTGACCGGCAGCGTCACGCCGTCGCACGGCTTGTCCTTCTTGATGTCGCGATCCGGCACCCCGTTCGCATGACAGTACGGAAAGCCGAAGTTCTCGCCCGGCCGCGACAGACGGTTCAGCTCGTCCTCCGGCACGTCGTCGCCCATCCAGTCGCGACCATGGTCGGTGAACCACAGCTCCTGGGTCGCCGGATGGAAGTCGAAGCCGACCGTATTCCTGACGCCGCGCGCGATCACTTCCATCCCCGAGCCGTCCGGGTTGTAGCGACGGATCTGCGCATATTCGTCGCCGGGCTCGCAGATGTTGCACGGCGCGCCAAAGGGCACGTACAGCTTGCCGTCCGGGCCGAAGCGGATGTACTTCCAGTTGTGGTGCGGTTCCTTCGGCAGCTTGAACTGAGCGGTCAGATCCACGGGCTGCGCCGTTGGATTGCCCTCGATGCCGTCGAAGCGCAGCACCTTGTCGATCGCCATCACGTACAGCGAGCCGTTGCGGAACTCGACGCCGGCCGGCTGCGTGAGCTTGTCGATCACCACGCGGCTGACCCGTTCGCCGCCGCGGTCGGTGATCTCGTACACGCGTCCGATCGCCCGCGTTCCGACGTAGATCTTGCCCTGGTCGCCTCGGACCATCGCCCGCGCGCCCGGAATCCCGTGCGCCCACAGCTCGACCTTGAATCCGCTCGGAACCTTCAGCTTGTCGATCGGGATCTCGTTCGGCGGCGTCACCGTCAGTTTCCCCGCATGCGGCGCCAGCGGCGAACCCATCTGCTCGGGCGTACGGCCTTGCTGCCATGCCGGCGGCGCGGCCGGCGTCTGGGCAAAGGACACGGCCGAAGCGGCGAAGGTCGCGAAGGCGGTGGCCGAGATCATCCGGCTGAATCGGGTCATGAATCGTCTCCTCGTTCTTGGCCACTGAATTCTTCGCCGGCGGCGCGCGATCGTCAACTCGCGGCTCGCGCCGGTGCGCATCAGGCGATCAACCCGAGCTCGGCATCGCTGGCACCCGGGGACCGGTACTTGTCCTGCGGCGGCCACGGGCGCGCCGACCAGTGCGGCTCGAACGCGAAGCTCGACCGGCTGCGGCCGGGCAAGAGCGCGCCGTTGCCGGCGCCGC
>DATLGW010000648.1:0-3295 GCA_035540315.1 Burkholderiaceae bacterium
GGCAACGCTGCGGCGATGGCCGCGTTGCGCGACCGGCGCACGAGGATCTCGCAGGCGACCGTCACGGCCGCGGCGTCCGGCTGCCGGCGGTCAGCCCAGCCGTCGCATCACCAGCGTCCCGTTGGTGCCGCCGAAGCCGAACGAGTTCGACATCGCGACGTCGATGCGCATCTCGCGCGCCTCGTTCGCGCAGTAATCGAGATCGCACTCGGGATCCTGGTTGAAGATGTTGATCGTCGGCGGCGACACCTGATGGTGCAGCGCCAGCACCGTGAACACCGCCTCGACGCCGCCGGCAGCGCCCAGCAGGTGACCGATCATCGACTTCGTCGAGTTCACGACCAGCTTGCGCGCATGCTCGCCGAATGCGAGCTTGATCGCGTCGGTCTCGTTCTTGTCGCCCAGCGGCGTCGACGTGCCGTGCGCATTGATGTATTGCACCGCGTCGCCCGGCACGCCGGCATCGCGCAGCGCAGCGAGCATCCCGCGCTTCGGACCTTCGCAATCGGGCGCAGTGATGTGGTGCGCATCCGAGCTCATCCCGTAGCCGGCGAGCTCGCCGTAGATGCGCGCTCCGCGGCGCTTCGCATGCTCGTACTCCTCGAGCACCAGCACCCCTGCGCCCTCGCCGAGCACGAAGCCGTCGCGGTCGCGGTCCCACGGACGGCTCGCCGTGGCCGGCTCGTCGTTGCGGGTCGACATCGCACGTGCCGCGCAGAACCCGCCGATGCCCATCGGCGAGACCGTGGCCTCGGCGCCGCCGGCAATCATCACGTCGGCGTCGCCGTACTGGATCATCCGGCCGGCGTCGCCGATCGAATGCAAGCCGGTGGTGCAGGCCGACACGACCGCGAACGTCGGGCCCTGGAAACCGTACATGATCGACACCTGGCCCGAGATCATGTTGATGATCGAGCCCGGCACGAAGAACGGCGAGATCCGGCGCGGCCCGCGGTTCAGGAATTCGCTGTGGTTGTCCTCGATCATCGGCAGCCCGCCGATGCCCGATCCGATGATCACGCCGATGCGCTGCGGATCGATCCGATCGGTGGAGATCCCGGCGTCGCGGACCGCCTGCGTGGCGGCGGCGATCCCGTAGTGGATGAACGTGTCGAAATGTCGCGCTTCCTTGGCCGGCATGTACGCCGATACGTCGAAGTCCTTGACCTCGCCGGCGATCTGCGACGGAAACGCGCTGGCGTCGAAGCGGGTGATCCGGGTGATGCCCGACGTGCCGGCGATCAGCTTGCGCCAACTCTGCTCGACGTCGTTCGCGAGCGGGCACACGAGTCCCAGCCCGGTGACGACGACGCGGCGGCGGTTCATCGGCTGTGCGGCAACCGGATGCGCGATCGCGACCGCCTCAGGCGGCCTTCGGATGCGCCTTGATGTAGTCGATCGCCTGCTGCACCGTGGTGATCTTCTCGGCCTCCTCGTCGGGAATCTCGGTCTCGAACTCGTCTTCGAGCGCCATCACCAGCTCGACGGTATCGAGCGAGTCGGCACCCAGGTCATCGACGAACGACGACTCGTTCTTGATCTCGGCCTCGTTGACCCCCAGCTGCTCAGCGACGATCTTCTTGACCCGCTGCTCGATGTCACTCATGTCTGAGCTCCTGTTCTTTATATGTGAACGCCTGCCCCAACCGATCCCTGGGTCGCCCGGCGCGATTCGGCGCTGAATTGTATCAGCTTGTCCTGCCTCGCCCCCCGCCTGGACGACCTATGCCGCCGCGGCCGCGAGCCGCCGCGGCACCACGCTATTCCATGTACATTCCGCCGTTCACGTGCAGCACCGCGCCCGTGATGTACGCGGCCTGCGGCGAGCAGAGGAACGCGACCGCCGCGGCGACGTCGGCGGGCTGCCCGAGCCGGCCCAGCGGAATCTGTTGCAGCAACGCCGCGGTCTGCGTCTCGTTCAATCCGCGCGTCATGTCGGTGTCGATGAAACCGGGGGCGACGCAATTGACGGTGATGTTGCGGCTGCCGAGCTCGCGCGCCAGCGCACGGCTCATTCCGGCCACGCCTGCCTTCGCCGCCGCATAGTTCGCCTGCCCGGGGTTGCCGCTGGCGCCGACGACCGATGTCACGTTGACGATGCGCCCGGACTTGGCCTTCATCATGCCGCGAATCGCGAGCCGGCACAGCCGGAACACCGAATTCAGATTGGTGTCGATGACCGCCAGCCAATCCTCGTCCTTCATCCGCATTGCCAGCGCATCGCGGGTGATGCCTGCGTTGTTCACCAGGATGCCGAGCGAACCGTAGTCCTTGTGCACTGCATCGACCAGCTTCTCGCAGGCCGCCGGCTGGGTCACGTCGAGCACGGCTGCGCGCCCGCTGATCTGGTGCTGCGCAAGCGCTTCATCGATGCCCGCGGCACCGGCTTCGGTGGTCGCGGTGCCGATCACCGTGGCGCCCTGACGCCCGAGCTCGAGCAGGATCGCCCGGCCGATGCCTCGCGATGCGCCGGTGACCAGCGCGACGTGTTGCTGCAGCGTCATGCCCGTGCCTCCTGCAGCGCGGCCTCGAGACTGGCCGGATCGTGCACCGCGATCGACTTCAGCTCCGGCTCGATCCGCTTGACGAGCCCGGTCAGCACCTTGCCCGGGCCGAACTCGACGACCGTCGTGACGCCCAGTTCGCGCAGCCGGCGCACGACGTCGACCCAGCGCACCGCGCCGTAGGCCTGGCGCACCAGCGCGTCGGCAATGCCTGCGGGCTCGCTCTCGATGCGCGCATCGACGTTGTTGACCACCGGAACCCGCGGCGAGCGGATCGCCACGCGCGCGAGCGCCTCGCGCAGCCGCGCGCCGGCCGGAGCCAGCAGCGACGAGTGGAACGGCGCCGACACCGGCAGCGGCAGCGCACGCTTGGCTCCGCGCGCCTTTGCCGCTTCGCATGCGCGCGCGACCGCGGCCGCATGCCCGGCGATCACGACCTGGGCGGGCGCATTGAAGTTGACCGGCTCGACGACTTCGTCGCCGGCCGCTTCGCGGCATGCGGCCGCGACCGCCTCGTCGTCGAGCCCCAGGATCGCCGCCATCGCGCCGCTGCCCAGCGGCACGGCTTGCTGCATCGCCTGCGCGCGCAGCCGCACCAGCCGGACGGCATCGTCGAATTCGATCGCATCGGCAGCGACCAGCGCGGTGTACTCGCCCAGGCTGTGGCCGGCGAGCGCCAGCGCATCGGGTCCGCCGGCATCGCGCCACGCGCGGTAGCACGCGTAGCCGGCCAGCAGCATCGCCGGCTGCGTGTTCACCGTCTGCGACAACGCGTCCGCCGGCCCCTGCGC
>DATLGW010000649.1:0-2059 GCA_035540315.1 Burkholderiaceae bacterium
ATCTCGAGCTGCGTCGTGACCGCCAGCGGCCAGGCGCCCGCGAGCACGGCGGTGGCCAGCAGAAGCACCAGGATCCGGCGCAGTCCGCCGTCCTGCAGCCAGTGGGTCAGCGCTGCAGTCGCCGCCAGCAGCGCGGCGACTGCGCGCTCGAACGCCGCCTTCCCGGCGCCGGCGCCCGGCTCGAGCAGGTGCAGGTTGCGCTCGCGCATCAGCCAGCGGTACAGCACGACCCCGCCGGCGAGCGCGATCCCGCTCATCGCCAGCGGCAGGTTCAGCCCGTGCCAGATCGTCAGGCTGTAGTAGGGCAGCTCCGTGCCGAGCACCGCACGCGCGCCGACCGCCAGCAGCGGGCCGACCAGCACCGCGGGCACCAGTCCGACCAGCACGCACAGCACGACCAGCAGCTCGACCGGCACTCGCATCCAGCGCGGCGGCTCGTGCGGCTTGTGCGGCAGGTTCTTCGGCTCGCCGTTGAAGAACACGTCGTGCACGAACCGCAGCGAATAGGCGACGCTCAGCAGCCCGGCGAGCGTCGCGACGACCGGCACCCCGAAGCGGAACGCCCAATGGATCTCGTGCTGCAGCGCGAGCGTCTCGGCGAAGAACATCTCCTTGCTGAGGAACCCGTTGAGCAGCGGCACGCCCGCCATCGCCGCGGCCGCGATGATCGCGAGAATCGCCGTGTGCCGCATGTACTTCCACAGCCCGGCGAGCCTTCGCATGTCGCGGCTGCCGGTCTCGTGATCGATGATGCCGGCGGCCATGAACAGCGATGCCTTGAACGTCGCGTGGTTCAGGATGTGGAACACGGCGGCGACGGCCGCCAGCTGCGTGCTCAGCCCCAGCAGCATCGTGATCAGGCCGAGGTGACTGACCGTCGAGTACGCGAGCAGACCCTTGAGGTCGTGCTGGAAGATCGCGTGGAATGCGCCGACCAGCAGCGTCGCGCCGCCGACCGCGGTGACGATGTAGAACCATTCGGGCGTGCCGGCGAGCGTCGGATACAGCCGCGCGAGCAGGAAGATGCCGGCCTTGACCATCGTCGCCGAATGCAGGTACGCCGACACCGGCGTGGGCGCCGCCATCGCGTGCGGCAACCAGAAATGGAACGGGAACTGCGCCGATTTCGTGAACGCGCCCGCGAGGATCAGCACCAGGCACAGGAAGTAGTCCGGGTGCGCACGCACGAGGTCGCCGGACGCGAGCACGGTCTCCAGATCGTAGGATCCGACGATCGACCCGAGCATCAGCACGCCGGCGAGCAGCGCCAGGCCGCCGGCGCCGGTGATCGTCAGCGCCATCCGCGCGCCCTGGCGGGCGTCGGCGCGGTGATTCCAGTAGCCGATCAGCAGGAACGAGCTCAGGCTCGTCAGCTCCCAGAACAGCACCAGCACGATCAGGTCGCCGGCGAGCGCGACGCCGAGCATCGCGCCCATGAAACACAGCAGCAGCGCGAAGAACTTCGGGTTCGGGTCCTGCTCGGACATGTAGTACCGCGCATACAGCACGATCAGACAGCCGATCGCCGAGATCAGCAGCGCGAACAGGAACGCGAGCCCATCGAGCCGCAGCGTGAAATCCACGCCGAGCGCCGGCAGCCAGGCAATGCGGAAGATGACGGATTCGCCCGCGAACACCGCCGACGCCTGCGTCAGCAGCGTCGCAGTGGCGAGCACGGCGGCTGCGCCCGCGATCAGCGAAGCGTTCCGGCGTTGCGCGAGCGGCGTTTGCGCGGCGAGCCAGGGAAACGTCACCCCGATCAACGCTGCAGCAACGAACGGAATCGACAGGAGAATCGGAAGCGCCGCCATCGATAACTCGAGCCTGGACTCTGTCGACGAACACGCACCGGCCCATCGTCAGGACGCGGCACCTCGGCGCCACTGCACCGATCCTGCGCTCAGTGGTCGCCCTCCGGACGCGGATTATAGACGCCCGATTGCGCCGACCCTGCCGGCGCTGGGCCCATCGTGTTGCGCAACGCCTGCAGCAGCGAACGCGGCGCAGACGCTGCGGCAGCCGTCGCTGCGGTGGCTGCCGTGCCTGCGCTCCACGGAGG
>DATLGW010000650.1:0-6808 GCA_035540315.1 Burkholderiaceae bacterium
CTGCTCGTCGGTCCGCCCGGCACCGGCAAAACGCTGCTCGCGCGTGCGGTCGCCGGCGAGGCCGGCGACCGCACGCGCGAGCAGCGTTTTGCCGGTGCCGGGCGGACCGACGAGCAGCACGCCCTTCGGCAGTCGGCCGCCGAGTCGGCCGTAGCGCTGCGGCTCCTTCAGAAAGGAGACGATCTCGCGCAGCTCGTCTTTCGCCTCGTCGACGCCGGCGACGTCGTCGAACGTGACCTTCGTGTCGGTCTCGACGTAGACCTTGGCCTTGCTCTTGCCGATCGACATGAACCCGCCGCCGCCCATTCCCTCGGCCATCCGCCGGATCAGCACGAACCACAGCCCGAAGAAGATCATCGCCGGCACGATCCACGACAGCAGCGTCGGCAGCCAAGCGCTCTGCGCCTGGCCGGTGAATGGCACGCCCGCCGCCTGCAACTCCTGCACCAGCGCCGGATCGTCGACGCGCACGGTCGCGAACCGATGCTGCCCGATCCCGAGCTTGCGGACCCGCTCCACCGTCGGCGGCGACAGCCCTGTCGCCGAGCCGTCGCTGACGAGCGTGCCGTGGATGAACGTCTCGCCGATGGACACGTCGATGATCCGGCCGCCGCGCAGCAGCACCTTGAAGTCGCTGTAGGGCAGGTTGTCGAAGCGGCCGGGCTTCAGATAGTCCTGCAGCGCGACAATCGCCAGCAGCGCCAGCAGCACGTACCAGAACGTGATGTGTCGGTTCATGAGCCCGATCATGCTCGACCGAATGGCTCGGGAGTTGAGCCTGATCAAGCTGAGGCTGGATGCTGCCAGGAGGCGCTGGAGGTCAATTCGCAGCGGCTTTGCGGGCGGTGACGCTTCGGCTGCGCGCCCCACGACTGCGGGGCTCTCATATGTCCGCTTCGCTACGGCTCGATGCGCCGAGTTGATCTGGCGCAAATCGCGGTGCGCGCAGCCGCCTATCCTGCTTCCAACGCCATCGGGGAGAAAAGCCATGTATTCGAGGATTCTGGTGCCGGTCGACGGCAGCGAAGTCGGCGACGCGGGCGCAGCCGAAGCACTCAAGCTCGCCGCCAACTCGGGGTCGACCGTGCGTTTCTTCAACGTGATCGACCTGACGTACATCGCCCGCGGCGGCGAAGGCGCGTCGGTCTACTCCGACCAGCTGACCGACGTGACCCGCCAGGAGGCGGCGAAGCTGCTGGACCGGGCGCTCGAACGTGCAAGCGCGGCCGGCGTGAAGGCGGAATCGGGCAGCGTGGAGGTCATGACCGGCCGCCCCGGCGACGAGATCGTGCTGGAGGCCGAGCGCTGCACGGCCGACCTGATCGTCATGGGCACGCACGGTCGTCGCGGATTCCAGCGGGCGATGCTCGGCAGCGACGCCGAAACCGTCGTCCGCCATGCGTCCGTGCCGGTGCTGCTGGTACCTTCGAGGAAACGCTGATGAGGCCGCAGGTCGCCCGCGGGCGCGGTCCGGTCTGTTCGTTCGTGCGGGTCAATTGGCCAGTCTAGGGGTTACGAATGCGGGTGCCGTTGCAGATCGTCACACGCGGGGTCGAGCTGAGCGAAGCGGAGCGTTCGGCGATCCGCAAGCGTGCCGGCAGCCTCGACCGTCTGTCGGACCATGTACAGCGGTGCCGCGTGGGCGTGACGGCGACCGGCAGTCGGTGGCGCAGCCTGTGCATCGAGGTCGCTTTGAGCAAAAAGGGCGAGCCCGGCATCGCGATGCAGCGAGACGTTCAGGAAGCGGAGCTGCCATCGGCGGTGCGGGAGGTCTTCGCGACGATCAAGCGCCGAGTGCAACGGCGCGTTCAGGGCGAACGCGACGCAAAGGCGAGCTTCAATCCTGCGCCGAGCGTCGAACGGGCGCGAGCTCTGCGAACGTCGCAGCGACCCGATCACGCACGGATGCCGGTCCCGCAATGAGGTTGAAGATTTTCGGGCACGATGCCGCCCTGTATCTCGGCGCGGCCGCCCGATCCACCCGCTGAGCCACCGGCCCGGTCAGCCCGAGCAGTTGACGAACTGGGACATCCGACGCAGCGCTCGCGGCGTCCCGCACCGGACGATGCGGCTTTGATCTAGCTCAACGACGCACGCATCCGAGCACCAGATCATCGAACCTGATCATGCGGTGCGCGATCGCGCCGCAAACCCTGGACCGATCCGGATGGACGACGCACCGGCCGCACGCTGCGCACTGCGCGCGATCCGCAACCCGTTCTCGCAGAGAGAGAGACGATGGAAGTGATGCTCGCCTATGACCACTCGCGCAACGCGCGGATCGCGCTGGACGCGGTCAAACGCATCTTCGGCGCTGCCAAGCCGGCGATCACGCTGATCTCCGTGATCGAAGAACCCGGCAGCGCGACCAGCGCGCAGGACGAGTTGTTCCGCGCGCAGTACCAGGAACAGAAGAACGGCGCCGAAACGGCGGCCGCCGAGCTCGCGAGGGCAGGCTTCGAGACCAAGGTGCTGATTGCCGAAGGCGATGCGCGAAAGATGATCCTGCGCGCGACCATCGAGCGAAAGCCGGACGTGCTGGTGCTCGCGCGCCACTCGCACAAGCCCGACGGCAACTTCATCACGCGCCGACTCGACGCGCTGGTCGAGGAGTTCGACCACATGACGTTCGGCTCGGTCAGCGCGTTTCTCGCGCGGCGCGCGCCATGTCCGCTGCTGATCATACCGACCCACGCCGACTGATCGCCAAGCGCGCGACCGCAACAGCGGAGCACTTGTCTCCCGGAGCCGAAAACAATGCAAGTCAGTGACGTCTTCAAGTTCAGGAGCCGCGAAATCCGCGCGCTGCACCTGACGTGGATCGCCTTCTTCATCTGCTTCTATGTCTGGTTCAACATGGCGCCGCTCGCGTCGTCGATGTTGCGGTCGGTCGGCTGGCTGACGAAGGACGACCTGAGGCTGTTCGCGATCGCGAACGTTGCGCTGACGATACCGGCGCGGATCCTGGTCGGCATGGCGCTCGACCGCTGGGGACCACGAAGAGTGTTCTCGGTGCTGATGGTGCTGATGGCGCTGCCCACGCTCGTGTTCGCATTCGGCAGCACGCGCGAGCAGCTGTTCATCTCGCGCCTGGTGCTGAGCTCGGTCGGCGCGAGCTTCGTCGTCGGCATCCACATGACCGCGCTGTGGTTCAGACCGCGCGACATCGGCTTCGCCGAGGGCTTCTACGCCGGCTGGGGCAACTTCGGCTCGGCCGCTGCCGCGATGACGCTGCCGACGATCGCGCTGGTGATGTACGGCGGCGACGATGGATGGCGCTGGGCGATCGCGACCTCGGGCGTCGTGATGGGCGTATACGGCGTGTTCTACTGGTTCGCGATCACCGACGGCGCCACGCCCGATACCCACAAGAAGCCGCGCAAGGCCGCGGCGCTCGAGGTGTCGAGCTACCGCGACCTCGCTCTGCTGATCCTGTTCACGATCCCGCTGGTGGGCATCCTGTCGATCCTGGTGTGGCGGGTGCAGAAGACAGGTTACATCGATCCGATGACGGCCGTATTCTGCTATTTCGCGATCGGGGTCGTCATCGCGTACCAGATCGTGCAGATCCTGCGCGTGAACCTGCCGATCCTGAAGAAAGGCGTGCCGGAGGACGATCGCTACCCGTTCAAGTCGGTCGCCGCGCTGAACACGACATACTTCGCGAATTTCGGCGCCGAACTGGCGGTCGTGTCGATGCTGCCGATGTTCTTCGAGGAAACCTGGGGGCTGTCGGCGGCCGCCGCCGGACTGATTGCCGCGTCGTTCGCATTCGTGAACCTGTTCGCGCGCCCGATGGGCGGGCTGGTGTCGGACCGATTCGGCAACCGCCGCTTCGTGATGCTCGCCTACATGCTGGGCATCGCAATCGGGTTCGCGCTGATGGGGCTGATGGACAGCCGGTGGCCCCTGATCATCGCGATCGCGATCACCATCTTCTGCTCGTTCTTCGTGCAAGGCGCCGAAGGCGCGACCTTCGGCATCATTCCGTCGATCAAGCGGCGCGTGACGGGGCAGGTTTCCGGAATGGCGGGCGCATATGGCAACGTCGGCGCCGTCTTCTACCTGTTCATCTTCATGTTCGTCACGCCGTCGCAGTTCTTCCTGATCATCTCGGGCGGCGCGCTGCTGAGCTGGCTCGTGTGCCTGGCTTGGCTCAAGGAGCCCGAAGGCGGCTTCGGCGACGAGTACGTGATTTCGTCGGTCGACCATGAGATTGCCCGGGAAGCCCAGGTCAAGCGGCAGACCGAGGCCGAGCTTGCGCGGCTGTTTGCCGGAAGCGAGCGGGTCGAGCTGGCCGAAAAGGGCTCGGGGCTGACCGTGACCGCCCGCTTTCGAAGCATGGAGGAACTGCGCGCGGCACTGGAGCGGGTGGGTTCTCAGCCGCTGCCGGCCAAGTAGCGGCATCGCCGGTGCGGCGTGCTGGCAGGATGCGATACAGTAGGCGCTCCGCACGGATCGGCGCGAAGCCGGCGGCCGCAGGCTGCGGCCGAGCCGTGCTGCTGTTGCATGGAGCCTGCCGATGTCGCCGGTCGATCGCTGCCCAACGCCCGGGGTCCGCGCATGATTCGCGTGGTGATCGCCGACGACCATGCAATCGTCCGCGAGGGGCTGAAGCAGCTGCTGCTGGCTGCCGGAGATCTGGAGGTCGTTGCGCAGGCGAAAGACGGGTTCGAGGTGATGCAGCACGTCCGGGATGCGGATTTCGACGTGCTGCTGCTGGACATGTCGATGCCTGGCCGCAGCGGCATGGAGCTGATCCGGCAGGTCAAGTCCGAAAAGCCTCGGCTGCGGATCCTGGTGCTGACGATGCACGAAGAGCAGCAGTATGCGGTGCGCGCGATCCGATCCGGAGCGTCCGGGTATCTGACCAAGGAGAGCGCGCCGGCGCAGCTGGTCGCGGCGATTCGCAAGGTCGCGGCGGGCGGCGCGTTCATCAGCGCGGAAGTGGCCGAGCAGCTCGCGCTCGGCGCGATGCCGCAGTCCGAATCGGCGCCACATGAAACGTTGTCCGATCGCGAGTTCCAGGTGTTCCGGCTGCTGGTGGCCGGACGCACCGTGTCGGAAGTCGCCGAGCAGCTGAATCTGTCGGTGAAGACGGTCAGCACGCACAAGGCGCGTCTGATGCAGAAGATGGGCATGAGCACCCACACCGAACTGATCCGCTACGCGATCAGCCACAAGCTGCTCGACCCGGCAGCCGGCGGCTGAAATCCGGGACGGAGCCGCCGGAGGGCGCGCTCCTCGGAATTTTCCTACCCCCATCGGCGCCGTCCGACCCGGCGGTTCGGACGGCGCCGACAGCGACGATCAGTCCGGCGCCGATGCCGGCGAGCGCCTGCGCCTCGCATACTGCCGGACATGGAAACGCAGCGCGCCGGCAACACCCGAGTCTTCATCGTCGAGGACTCCGCGCCGATCCGCTCGCGCCTGATCGAGATGATCGGACAGGTCGAACGCGCGGACGTCGTCGGCGAAGCCGATACGGCCGCCGAGGCGATCGACAGCATCCGCAAACTGCATCCGGACCTGGTCGTGCTCGACTTTCGGCTGCTGCAGGGTACGGCGGTCGACGTGTTGCGCGCATTGGGCCGTGAGCCCGGCCATCCGTCGTTCATCGTCCTGACGAACCATCCGAGCCCGCAGTACCGCGACATCTGCTTCGCCAACGGCGCCGCCTGGTTCTTCGACAAGAGCACCGATTTCGAGAAAGTCCGCGACGTCGTCGAGTCGTTCGGACGCACAACCTCCTGATCGCACCAAGAGAGAGAGATCCATGTCTGCTGTCGCACAACACGTTCTTGCTCGTTCGTCCGCGATGCCGCTGCACGAGCTGCCAGCCTACCCGCGTCCGTCGAGCCGTCTTGCGGTGGTGGCCGCGCCGCCGATGTGCTCGTCGTGCAGCCTCAAGGGCCTCTGCCTGCCGGCGGGATTGGAGGCCGGCGCGATGAAACGATTGGGCGAGCTGATCAGCTGTCGGCGGCGGATCCGGCGCGGCGACAGCCTGTTCACAGCAGGCGCGCCGTTCCGGTCGATCTACGCGATCCGCTCCGGCTCGCTGAAGAGCTGCGTGTACTCGGAGGACGGGCAGGAGCAGATCACTGGGTTTCCGATGGCCGGAGAGCTGGTCGGGTTGGACGGCATCGCGCACGGCCAGCACGTGATCAACGCCGTTGCGCTCGAGGATACAGAGGTCTGCGTGATCGGGTTCAGCATGCTCGAAGAGATCGCGGGTCAGGTGCCTCAGCTGCAGCGGCAGTTGCATCGGCTGATGAGCCGGGAAATCGTCGGCGACCGGCAGTTCATGATGGTGCTGGGCACGATGCGGGCCGATCAGCGCGTTGCCGCTTTCCTGCTGAACCTTTCGCGCCGCTTCGAGTCGCGCGGCTACTCGGCTGCCGAGTTCCATCTGCGGATGACGCGCCGGGAGATCGGCAACTATCTCGGCATCGAGCTGGAGACGGTGAGCCGCACGCTGTCTCGGCTCGACGACGCCGGCTGCATCGCAGTCGATGCGAAGCTGGTGCGGATCCTCGACCGCAGCGCGTTGGTCGGGCTGCTGGCCGAACCCGCGCGCTGACGATACGGCGACTCGACCGTGTGGCACGACGTCTCCGGCTCATCGACTCACCTGCGTGCGCACTGCTTGACCCACGTCAAGCTCGGCCGGGTCTGCTCCGGATAACTTGAGCGGGTCAACAGAAGGAGCGGAACATGGATGCGCAGACATCGATCGTCGTGGCAGTGCTGGCTGTGGCTTTCGTCACGGCTTTGTGGAGCCTCACTCGCGGATTGAGCCTGTTTCGGC
>DATLGW010000651.1:0-1669 GCA_035540315.1 Burkholderiaceae bacterium
GCGTGGGAGGAAGGCGTCGACGACGAGCGGGTGCGCCGGATGATGCCGTCGGCGATCGCGCGCGTGCGCCAGCAGGCGCGCGTCGGGGTGCTGTCGGACGCGATGGCCGACGACCGCTTCTGCCAGGCCGTGGCCCGTGCAGTCGGCGCCGGCGAGACCGTGAAGGCGGCGGCGGGAACGATCCGCTTCACGCCCACCGCAATGTTCGAGCAGATCTCCGGGCCGTCGCCCGGCGATCTGCCGATGCGGCTGCCGGGCGCCTCGAGCAGCAACAGCGTCGCGCTGCTCGGCGACCGGCTGTTCCTGAAGCTGTACCGGCGGCTGCAGGTCGGGCCCAACCCCGAAGTCGAGGTCGGCCGCTTCCTGACCGAGGTCGCGCAGTTCCCGAACGCGTCGGCGGTCGCCGGCGTCGTCGAATACGTCGGAGCCGACGAGCAGGTGTCGACGCTGGCGATCCTGCAGGCGCTGACGCCGAACCAGGGCGACGCGTGGCGCTACACGCTCGAGTACCTCGAGCGCGTGCTCGACAAGATGAAGACCCAGGGACCGAGCAGCGATCCGCCGGAGGTGCGCTACGCGGCATTCCTGGAGCTGATGGCAACGCTCGGCCGGCGCACCGCCGAGCTCCACCTGGCGCTCGCGACGCCCAGCGGCGACCCGCTGTTCGAGCCCGAACCGATCACCGATGCCGACGTCGCTGCGTGGGCGCAAAGCGTGCAGGAGCAGGCGACGACGACGTTCGACCTGCTCGCGCGGCGGATCGACTCGCTGTCGGAGATCGCGCGCGCCGGCGGCCGGATCCTGCTGGAGCGCGGCCGCGAGTTGCTGCAGGAGCGCATCGGATCGGGCGCCTGGTCGGGAATCGGCGGACTGAAGACCCGCTATCACGCCGACTATCACCTCGGGCAGGTGCTGATGCGCGAGAACGACTTCGTGATCATCGACTTCGAGGGCGAACCTGCACGCAGGCCGGCCGAGCGACGCGCGAAGGCGTCGCCGATGCGCGACGTCGCCGGCATGCTGCGCTCGTTCAACTACGCGAGCTTCGCGGCGCTGACGCGCGCGACGACCGAGCTGCAGGAGAACGTCGAGACGCTCGAGCCGGTGGCCCGCGAATGGGAAACCGAAACCAGCCGCGCGTTCCTGAACGCGTACCGCAGCCGCGTCAAGGGGTCGCCGCTGTACGGCGACTGGAGCGGCGCGATCCGGCTGCTCGATCTGTTCCTGATCGAAAAGGCGCTGTACGAACTGCGTTACGAGCTGAACAACCGGCCGGACTGGGCGCCGGTTCCGATCCGGGGTCTGGCTGCGCTGCTGACGCCCGCGATCTGACGACACAGACCGACAGGAGGGCCCGATGGAACAGGTAAGCCTCGCGCTGGAGCCGATGCGGGTGTTCCTGGCGCAGATCGGCGTGTTCGTGCCGCGGCTGCTGGTCGCGGTGGTGATCCTGATCGCCGGCGCGATCCTCGCGAAGCTCGGCCGCTTCATCGCGATCCGCGCGCTGCGCGCCGTGAACTTCAACGTGCTGACCGAGCGGGCCGGCATCGACGAGTTCCTGCGCCAGGGCGGCGCCGGCTCCAGCACCACGGAAGTGCTGGGAACGCTGATCTACTGGCTGATCGTGCTGGCCGCGCTGATGATCGCGTTCAACAGCCTGGGCATGGAC
>DATLGW010000652.1:0-1869 GCA_035540315.1 Burkholderiaceae bacterium
CGCACCGCGCGAGGCGCTGCAGCTTCGCGTCGTCCGTTCGCCGCATCCGCATGCCCGCTTCGAACTCGGCGACTGCTCGGCGCTGCTGCAGCGCAACCCCGGCCTGCATGCCGTTCTCACCGCCCGCGACGTCCCGGGCAACAACGTATTCAGTGTCTTCGCCCGCCTCCGAGACCAGCCGGTGTTCGCCGACGGCTATGTGCGTTATCGCGGAGAAGCGATCGCGGCGGTGGTCGGCGAGCGCGAAGCGGTCGAGCGTTTCGACATCGCAAAGTTGCCCCTCGAGTGGGAAGTGCTGCCTCCGGTCAGCGGCGTGTCGGCTGCACTGGCGGAGTCGGCGACTACGCTGCATCCGAACCGCCCCGGCAACATCCTGACGCAGGGCCGGCAGGTGACGGGGGACGTCGTCAAGCAGGCAGGAAGCATCGCCGTCGACGGCAGCTTCGAAACCTCGTTCGTGGAACACGCGTACATCGAGCCGGAAGCCGGTCTCGCCCGCCGCGTCGGCGAACGCATCGAGCTGTACGTCTCGACGCAGGCGCCTTACATGAACCGAGACGAAATCGCCTGGGTGCTCGGCATCGAGCCTGAACAGGTGCGCATCGTGCCGACGGCGGTCGGAGGCGGTTTCGGCGGCAAGATCGACATGTCGCTGCAGCCGATCATCGCCGTCGCGGCATGGCGCACGGGGCAGCCGGTGACCTGCACCTACTCGCGCGGCGAAAGCATGCGGGCGACCACGAAGCGCCACCCCGCGGCAGTGACGGTGCGCCTCACCTGCGATGCGGACGGCCGGCTCGCGACGTACGAATTCCATGCCGACTTCAACACCGGTCCCTATGCCTCCTGCGGGCCGATCGTCGCCGATCGCGTGCCCATCCATGCGATGGGACCGTACCGGGTGCCGGCGGTCCACTGCACGACGCGCGCAGTGCACACGACCGACGCGATCGGCGGTGCCTTCCGCGGCTTCGGTGTGCCGCAAGCGGCGATCGCGCACGAAGCGCTGATGGACGAGCTCGCCGATCGCGTCGGAATCGATCGTCTCCAGTTCCGCCTGCAGAATGCGCTGGCGCCCGGCGACACCACGTCGACGGGGCAGGAACTCGGCCCCAGCGTCGGCATGCGCGACTGCCTCGAGAAGTTGGCTCCGATCTGGCGGGCCGAGCGCGAGAAGGCGGACGAATTCAATGCCGCCCACGCGATGCGCAAGCGAGGCGTCGGGGTGGCCTGCATGTGGTACGGCATCGGCAACACGTCGCAGCCGAACCCATCGTCGATGAAGATCGGCATCGATGCGGTCGGAGGCATCACGCTGTTCAGCGGGGCGGTGGACATCGGGCAGGGCGCGAGCACGATCCTGACGCAGGTGTGCGCGGAGGCGCTCGGCAGCGACCCCGCGGACATCGTGCTCGTCAGCAGCGACACCGACCGCACGCTGGATGCCGGCAAGAGCTCCGCGTCCAGACAGGCATTCATCTCCGGCAATGCGGTCGTGCGCGCGGCGCAGAACCTGAAGGACGCACTGCGACGCCATGCCGAGGCTCCGGCGCAGGCCGAGGTGACGTTCTCGGGCGGAAAGATCTACGTCGCAAACGAGGGAGGCAGGCGCAGGGAAGTCGCGCTCGGCCACTTGCCACGCGACGCGGAGGGTATGGTCGTTTCGGCGACAGGGCATTACAACCCGCCGACGACCGTACTCGACGAGAGCGGTCAGGGCATCCCTTATGCGACCTACGCGTTCGGCGCCCAAATGGCCCTGGTCGAGGTCGACACGGCGCTCGCCACGGTGAAAGTGGTCAAGGTGTGGGCGGCGCACGACGTCGGGCGGGCAATCAATCCCACGCAGGTGGAAGGCCAGATACAGGG
>DATLGW010000653.1:0-5114 GCA_035540315.1 Burkholderiaceae bacterium
TCTCGCGCAGCACCGCCCGCCGGTCCACCGTCGCGATCTCGCGGTCTTTCACGATCCGGCGACCGCCGACGAACACGTCAGTGACATCGCTGCCGTTCGCGTTGAACACCAGGTTCGTGATCAGGTTCTCGGTCCGGATCGGGTTGCACCACGGGGTGGTGACATCGACGAGGATGACGTCGGCTTTCTTGCCGACCTCGAGCGATCCGATCTCGCCCTCCATCCCCAGCGCCTTCGCACCGCCCAGCGTCGCCATCCGCAACGCGTCGTAGCCTGACAGCAGCCCGACGTCGCCGGTCTTCTGGCGCGGGATCAGGATCGCGGCCCGCATGAATTTCCACAGGTCGTTCGAGCACCAGTCCGAGCCGAGCGACACGTCGACGCCGGCTGCATAGACCTTCTCCATCGGCGGAAAATACCCGCGCTTGGGCACGTGGAACGACGTGTGCGAGAACTGCGTGCGAGTCTGCGCCAGGATCTCGATGTCCGAGTCGTTCAGGAACACGCAGTGGAATGCGATCGTGTCGCGCGACAGCACGCCCAGGTCGCGCCCGAGCGCCATCGGCCGCTTGCCGTATCTGCGCTGGACGAACTCCGTCTCGCCCGGCACCTCGGCAATGTGGATGTTCAGCCCGACACCCTGCTTGGCCGCCAGGTCTCGGCACCGCTCGATCGTCGCCGCCGACGTGTATCCCGGCCCGGCCGGCGACACGCGGGTGGTGATCCGCCCGCCCTCGGCGCCGTGCCAACGCTCGAACAACTCCTCGGCCGCATCCAGCCCCTGCTGCGCGATCTCCGGGACCCACGGCCGCTCCATCGCCGAGGCCGACAGCACGTCGGTGTCGAGCTCGAAGATCATCTCGCTCAGCACCGCGCGCACGCCCAGGTCGCGCACCGCAGGCGCGGCAAGCGTCTCGTTGCGCCAGGTGTTGCTGACCGTCGTCGTGCCGGTCATCACCATCTCCATCCCATGGGTCAGGCAGCCGCAGTAGTAGTCTTCCGGCTGCGCCAGCTTGATCACCGGCAACCCGCGCTTGTAGAGCCCGGCTGCATCGCCCCGTCCAGGCACGTCCTCGGTGAGCGCCTTGATGTAGGCGCCGATCAGATGCGTGTGCGTATTCACCAGGCCGGGCAGGATCGCCTTGCCGGCAGCGTCGATCGTCACATCGGCCGCAAAGCCGCCGGAATCGAAACCGGTGTTCGGTCCGGCGTACCGGATGCCGGATTCGTCGAATGCGAGCACGCCGTCCTCGATGACCGCGTCGCCGGTCATCGGGATCAGGTAGCCGTGTCGAATGAGCGTGCGTGTCATTCGCGTGCCCTCTCTGAAACGAACGATGAACGCGCGTCGACCAGCAGCCGATACGCCCTCGTATCCGACGGCTTCGCAAGAAACGCCTTCAGGTCGGCGGGATGATCGACGTCCAGCGCGATGCCCGGCAGGCGCAGCACTGCCGGCTCGATACCCGCGGCGCGCGCGGCGGCCAGGTG
Organism: Burkholderiaceae bacterium; assembly: GCA_035540315.1. Lineage (GTDB taxonomy): Bacteria > Pseudomonadota > Gammaproteobacteria > Burkholderiales > Burkholderiaceae_E > DATLGW01. The sequence continues at coordinate 1,492 of DATLGW010000653.1, forward strand.
CGGCAGGAAACTGTCGTCGCCGTAGCTCAGCGCGACCGCACCGGGCGGTGCGCAGAGCACGGCGTTCGATCCGCGCTCGTCGTGCGCCGGGACGATGACGAAGGCAGGGGCCGTCTCGAACGCTGCCACGACCTGAGTCACCTCGTTGGCAGTGATCAGCGGAATGTCGCCCGGCACCGACAGAACCGCCGTCGAACCTTCGCGCGCCAGCCGCTCGGCGGCCGCGACGACCGCGGCGGTATGGCCGCCGGTCGCCGCATCGGTCAGGATCCGCGCGTCGTGGCGGCGCGAGATCGCCGCCGCCTGCGGATCGATCGTGACCACAGCAATGCCGGCCAGCGCATCGCAGTTCGCGAGCGCCGACAGCACGTCCTCGAGCATCGCCTGAGCGAGCGCGCGCCGGACCTGCGCCGACAGCGCGCCTGCAAGACGCTGCTTCGCGTTGTCGAATTGCTTGACCGGAACGATCGCCCAGGGCTTGTCGCGCTGACTCATCGGCGGCTCGTGCGCAGCTCGTCTGCAAATGCCAGCACGTCGCGCGCGAGCCGCTCGCGATCGGCCAGCGTTCGCATCAGCGTTGCGGCGTGGCGCACGCGCGGCTCATCCGGCGTCGAGCCGGCGTCGGCTTCGTCCATCAGGTAGCCGTCGATCAAGCCGTCGTAATGCGCGGCAACGGCGGCCGCCGTGACCGGCATGCCGAGCTCTTCCATCATCTTTGCCGTCGGTCCCTTCACTGCCTTTCCGGCGATTATCGGCGACACGGCGATGCGCGGCGCGCGGCATGCGCGCAATGCATCGCGCACGCCGGGCACCGCGAGGATCGGATCGATGCTGATGAACGGGTTCGACGGGCAGATGACGACCGCCCGCAGCGACGGATCGGCCAGCGCATCGATCCATGCGCGAACCGGCTGCGCCGATTCGGCGCCGGCGAACCGCAATTCGAGCACCTTCGGCGTGCACTGCAGCCGAACGAAATAATGCTGGAACTCGAGCCAGCCGTCGGGCGTGCGCACGCAGGTGCGCACCGGCTCGTCGCTCATCGGCACGATCCGCGCCGGCACGCCCAGCCGGCGCGCGAAGTCATCGGTGATGCGCGACAGCGGCTCGCCGGCGTGCAGCCGGCGCGTGCGCTCCACGTGCGTCGCAAGGTCCCGATCTCCGAGCTTGAACCAGGTTTCTCCGCCCAATCGTTCGAGCGCGGCCATGAAATTCCAGGTCTCGTCGCGACAGCCCCAGCCGGTATCCGGGTTGTCGATGCCGGCGAGCGTATAGAGCAGCGTGTCGATGTCCGGACTGATCGACAGACCGAGATGCTCGAAGTCGTCGCCAGTATTCGCGATCACCGTCAACGCGCCCGACTCGAGCACGCGGCTCAGGCCGAGCGCTAGCTTGGCGCCGCCGATGCCGCCCGAGAACGCGAGCACGCCCCCGTTCACCGGAACAGATCCTCTTCGGCAGTGCGCACGAGCGCCTGTGCCGGCGCAGGCGGCTGCGACCACTCGAGTCCGCGCACCAGCACGACCGGGGCGGCCTCCGCAGCTTCGCCCATCAGCAACGCGGCCGCCGAGGCGACCTGGTCGGCAAGCGCCACGGTGCTCACCTTCATCGCTCGGCCGAACAGGTCGGGCTGTCCGCGCAAATCGACCAGCGCAGGCATGCCCGCGACGCCCAGCGCGGTTCCGATCGTTCCGCGGCGCCATGCGCGGCCGAAGCTGTCGCTGACGATCACTGCGACGTCGCAAGCGTGCTGCATCATCAGCCGCTCGCGCAGCCGCGCCGCGGACGCATCGGGATCGGCCGGCAGCAACAGCACGCGCTGGCCGCGCTGCTGCGGGCCGACGTTCGACTGGTCGACACCGGCGTTGGCCATCACGAATCCGAGCCGATGCTCGACGATCAGCAGGCCAGGACGCGCGCGCACGATCCGGCGCGATTCGCGCAGGATCACCTCGACCAGCCGCGGATCCTTCGCGATCTCGTGCGCAAGCGCAAGCGCCCGCGGCGACGGTTCGACGGCTGCCAGATCGACGAAGCGGTTCTCGGCCTTCGACACGACCTTCTGCGCAACGACGACCACGTCGCCGGCACGAAGCGACAGTCCCGACTGCCGAAGCGAGGCGTCGATCAGCGCGGGCAGATCGTCGCCCGGCGCAACCAGCGGAATTCCCGGCAATGCGGACAACTGCAGGCTTGCCGGCATCGGCGTGCCCGCCCTCAGCCGTAGCGGGCGCGAAGCCGAGGCAGGACCTCGGCCGCGTACAGCCGCAGGAACCGCTCCTGGTCCGGGCCGGGCGCATGGAACACCAGGTGCTCGAAACCGAGCGCCACGTACTGCGCGACCCGCTCGACGTGTTCGTCGGGATCGTCGGAAACGATCCAGCGGCTGGCCGCGCGCTCCAGCGGCAGGCTCCGGGCCAGCCGCTCCATCTCCAGCGGATCCTCGACCGACATTTTCTCTTCGCTCGACAGCGCCAGCGCCGCCCAGTGCCGGGTGTCCTCCAGCGCGCGGGCGCGATCGCGGTCGAAAGACACCTTCATCTCGATCATCCGCTCGACGTCGCCGGCGCGCCGCCCTGCCGCTTCGACGCCGGCGCGCAGGTTCGGCAGCAGCGTGTCGCAATAGAGTTCGCGCGGCTTGCCGCTGGTGCAGATGAACCCGTCGCCGCTGCGTCCGGCGTACTTCGCGACCTGCGGTCCCGCGGCAGCCACGTAGATCGGCACGGGCCGCTGCGGGCGATCGTAGATCGTCGCGTTCTCGGTGCGGTAATACCCGCCGCGGAACGACACCCGTTCCTCGGTCCACAGCCGCCGGATCAGCACGATCGCCTCGCGCAGCCGCGCGAACCGCTCGCGGTACTCCGGCCACTGGACTCCGGTTGCCGGCACCTCGTTCAGCGATTCGCCGGTGCCCACGCCCAGCACGATGCGGTCGGGGAACATCTGGCCGAGCGTGCCGAACACCTGCGCGACCAGCGACGGGTGATAGCGGAACGTGGGCGTCAGCACGCTGGTGCCGATCGTGATGCGCGACGTGCGTGCGCCCAGCGCGCCGAGCCACGCGAAGGACGACGGCGCGTGACCGTCGGTATGCTTCCACGGCTGGAAGTGGTCGCTGATGAAGACCGAATCGAATCCGAGCGACTCGGCGAGGCAGCCATAGTCGAGCAATCGGTCCGGCGCGAACTGCTCTGCCGATGCCTTGTAGCCGAGCTTGATCATCTGTTCCTCATGATGCGACAGGCGCAGATTGGCGGCGGCGCCTGACTGGGGTCAGCACGACCTCGGCCAGCGCCGGCGCATCGTAGCTCGCCTGCCGGCTCGCTTCGGGCGGCGCCGCGTACAACGTCGTGCGCTGTTGCGGAATCTTACCGGCCGCGCGGATCAGCGCATCCATCGCCGACGGCGGCAGCTCCTGCCCGTGCTGCGCGCCGGCGGCGCGGGAGATGCTCTCGTCCATCAGCGTTCCGCCCGCGTCGTTGACGCCTGCGGCCAGCAGCCGTGTCACGCCCCGCAGGCCCAGCTTCACCCACGAGGCCTGCACGTTCGTGATCAGCGGATGAAGCGCGAGCCGGGACACCGCGTGCATCAGCACCGTCTCGCGCCACGTCGGGCCCCTGCGC
>DATLGW010000654.1:0-12384 GCA_035540315.1 Burkholderiaceae bacterium
ATCTCGTCGATCTTCGCTGCAGTCTGCCGCGCGATCTCGCGCGGATCCGTTCCGCGCGCACCGCCGGTCGACTCGCCCCGCGAGCGCGTGGTCGGCGTGGTCGCAGTATCGGCGGCGTCGATCCCCCAGCGCTTGCGCGCCGTCTTGCTTTCCTTGCGGCCGAACAGCGAAAAAATCACGTGCCGGGGGCTTCCGTATGGGTCGAGCGGTGGGGGTCCAGGGGTGGCGGGCCAGTGTAGCACGCACCCCCGGAGGCTCTGCAGTGAGGGACTGCCGCAGGTCGGCCGCTGCCGCCCTACCGTCGACACCCGTTCGGCGGCGCCGAACGCGGCGCTGCGGCGCGGCAACGCAGCCTAAGTAACTTCCCCAAGGAGGGTCCTAACGCGCGGGCGCCGGGCGCGCGTCGGTCAGCCGGTAATACACGCCCATCGGATCGTTCTTGAGCACTTCCATCGTGCCGGTCACGACCACCGGCTCGAGCGTCGTGCGCACGGGCGTTTTCGCGCGCACCTCGACGATGCCTTCGGGGCCGGTGGGAATGCAGAACGCGCAGGTCTGCGGCGTGACCGTCAGCAGGAAATGCGTCTGCCGCTCGCTCGCCTGCAGCGGCATCATGAAACCCGCGAGCTTGACCTCGCGCCGGTTCAGCTGCAGCACCTCGCGGTCGAATTCCGGCACGATCCGATCCTTGTGCGGCACCGGCTTGACCTTCGCGAGCAGCTCCCACGGCACCGCACCGGGCACCACCGGCAGCGTCGGATCGAGCGGTGCGGCGAACGGCGCGAGCGGCGGCTGCAGCGACGGCATCTGGTTCTGCGCGGTCGCCGGCAACGACGCGGCGGCGACGGCAGCGAGGGCGGCAGCGAGCAGGCGGTGATTCATCGGAGTCGGCCGGTCAGGTGGATGCGCAGCGTGAGAATCGAGGCGCCAGGCACTAATGCCGGTGCCGCATTCCGCAGTATTTGCCGATCGCGATTCCCTGGCAAGCCTGGCGCAGCTCGCGATGGCAGTCCTCTTCGGGCCGTCCCTGCTCCAGGCAGTTCGCTGCCGTCTCGTGCGCGCTCGCGATCTGCCGGTGCTGCGCGACGTCCTGGCGGCGGTGCGCATCGTCGGCGGGCGAGCCGGGCGCGGGCTTGGCGGCGCCGGCCTTTGCCGCGGGCGCGGGCTTGGCGGTCGCCGGCTGCGCAAGCGCCGCGCGCTGTGGCCCGATTGCGAGCAGCGCGGCCAGCATCACGGCGGCCGCGGCCGAACGAACGATGGGCGAACCGGAAAACGTCGTCATCGTCGGAATCCTGTCTACGGAGGTTTACTGCTCGGCCAGCACGACCGAGATCGGCGTGCGGGCCGCGAGCAACGCCGGCACCACTGCGGCGAGCGCGCCCAGCAGCAGGATCACGCCGGCGTATTGCAACTCGATTGTATCGAAACGCCAGCCTCCGAGATCGAATTCCCCGCCCGGAACGAACCACGCGCCGAGCACCGACAGCGTCAGATGTCCGGCCAGCAGCCCGGCGGCCACGCCGGCCGCAGTCAGCAGCGTGCCCTCGAGCACCAGCAGCGCGAACAGCCGCCGCGGCGATGCGCCCAGCATCCGCATCAGCGCCAGTTCGTAGCGCCGGTCGGCCAGCGCCTGGAACAGCGCGACGAACACCGACAGCGCGGCCGCCACAACCAGCAGCACGCCGAACGCACGGACCGCGTCGGCCCCGATGCCGATCAGATGGAACAGCCGCGCCGCCTCGGTCGCCGGCGATGCGGCCTGCAGGTTCGTGCTGGCGTTGATCCGCCGCGGCAACGTCGCCGCCGCGAGCGGCGACGCATAGCGCAGCAGGATTGCCGACAGCTCGCGCTCGGCTTCGAGCAGCCGTCGCTCCTCGTCGTCGGCGGGTTCGCCCTCGTGCACCAGCCACACCGACTCGACCGGCGTCAGCACCAGCCGATCGATCACGGTGCCGGTGGGCGCGAGCACGCCGACCACGCGATAGACGTCGTCGCCGTGAGTCGGCCCGCCTTCGCGCAGCCCATGCGTGCCGACGAAGTTGCCGCCGATCGCGACGCCGGTCGCCGCGGCCACCCGCGCGCCCAGCACCGCTTCCATCGGCTGCGCGAACATGCGCCCGATTGCGACGCTCGCGTTGTAGTTCGCCGGATACTGCGGCGTCGTGCCGACGATCCGATAGCCGCGAAACGAATCGCCGAGCGCGATCGGAATCGCCTGCGCGACCATCCGATCGGCCGCGAGGTCGGCGAGCGCGCGGGCCGGAATGTTTCCGGGCGGCACGTCGGCGTGATACACCGCCGCCAGCGCCAGCTGCAGCGGCGAACCCTTGGGGCCGACGACGAGATCGATGCCGGCGGCATCCTGCTCGAGCCGATGCTCGAACTGCGAAGTCACCTGCGTGACCACGCTCATCGTCGCAGTCGCCAGCGCGATCAGCACCGCCGTCAGCAGCGTCATCAGCGGCCGGCTGCGCAGGTACGCGACCAGCAAGCGCCAGGTGCTCATCGGGCAGCTCGCCGGCGCATCGGCTGCGTGGTCGCGGGGTTCGGCGCCGCGAGCTCGCTGGGCATCTCCAGCGCGAGCACCTTCGGCACGCCGGCGCGCGCGCGCGCATCATGGGTCGCGATGACCAGCGTGGCGCCGGCCTCGCGCGCGCGCGCCCGCAGCAGCTCGAGCGTCTGCTCTGCCTGCGCGTCATCGAGGTTCGCGGTCGGCTCGTCGGCCAGGATCACCGTCGGACGGTTGATCAGCGCGCGCGCCGCAGCGACCCGCTGCTGCTGCCCGCGCGACAGCTGCGACGGACGCCGGCGCTCCAGCCCCGCGAGTCCGAGGCTCGCCAGCAGCTCGAGCGCGAACTCCGGCTCGCTCGGCTGGCCGGCGAAATACAGCGCCGCCAGCACGTTCTCGATCGCAGTCAGCGCGCCGAACAGATGCGGCTGCTGCGGAATCAGCCCGATCTGCGCGGCGCGGAAACGGTCGCGTTCGGCCGCCGGCATCGTCGCGAGGTCGCGTCCTGCGATCTCGATCACGCCGTCGCGCACGTCGGTCAGTCCGGCCATCAGCGACAGCAGCGTCGTCTTGCCCGAGCCCGACGGTCCGATCACGACCGCATGCTCGCTTTGCGCAAGCTCGAACTTGTCGATCTCGAGCGTTGCGCCGCCGCCGGCGGATGCGAACTGGTGCCGCAGCCCTTCGATGCGAACTGTCAACGCGCGTCGCCCCCCTGTGCCGCCAAAGGCCGGTTGCCGAGACCGGCGCTCGTCAAATGCGACGAAGGCGGGTCGCCCCGCCTTCGCTCGCTCGATCGAACCCTCCGGCCCCGATCGCGGACATCCCGCGCTCCCCGCGATCAGTCACCGTACATCTTCTGGCGCAGCTCGCGCCGCTGCTGCGCTTCCAGCGACAGCGTCGCGGTCGGTCGCGCCAGCAGCCGAGGAATTCCGATGGTGTCGCCGGTTTCCTCGCAATAACCGTATTCGCCCGACTCGATCCGGGCCAGCGCCTGCTGGATCTTCTTCAGCAGCTTGCGCTCGCGATCGCGCGTGCGCAGCTCCAGCGCATGCTCCTCCTCGATCGTCGCGCGGTCGGCCGGATCGGGGACGATCACGGTCTCGCGCAGGTGCTCTGTGGTCTCGTCGGCATTCGCCAGGAGCTCGCGCTCCATCTCCTGCAGCCGCGCCTTGAAGAACTGCAGCTGCGCGGCGTTCATGTAATCGGATTCCGGCATCGCGAGGAGCTCGGCCTCGGTCAGCATCTTCGGCTGCTTTGTCACTGCCATCTCAATTTCCCTGCGTCGGTCGCTCGCCGTCGGTACCGCAGCGGTGGGCGCCGCCGCGCTGCCTCAGGCCAGGCACTGCTCCAGGCCCTGGACGAACATCTCCTTCGGCAGGTTCCTCCCTATGAAGACCATCTTGCTGTGAGGCCGCTCGCCGGGTTGCCAGCGTCGGCCGACATCGGCACCCATCATCATGTGGACGCCCTGGAAGACCATCTGGCGGTCGGACCCCTTCACGAAAAGGACGCCTTTATACCGCAACATGTCCGGCCCGTAAACCTGAACCAGACCGCCGAGAAAGGCCTCCAGCTTGCCGGCGTCGAACGGCTTGTCGGCCCGGAACACGAACGACTGGACGTCGTCGTCGTGCTCGTGCTCGTCGCTGGACAGAAATTCCGGCTGGATCTCGAGAATCGCGTTCAGGTTGAAGCCGCGAATGTCCAGGATGTCAGCGATGTCGGCATTCCCGAACTGTACCGGCTTGATCGGCGCGCGCGGGTTGATCCGGATCAACCGCTGGCGCAGGCGCTCGCGGTCTTCTTCCGACGTCAGGTCGACTTTCGACATCAGGATCCGATCGGCGAATCCGACCTGTTCGGCCGCCTCCTTGTGCTCGTCGAGCTGGCGCTCGCCGTGCTTGGCGTCGACGATCGTGATCACCGCATCGAGCAGGTAATAATCGGCGATGTCGTCGTCGATGAAGAACGTCTGCGCAACCGGTCCGGGGTCCGCAAGGCCGGTGGTTTCGATGATCACCCGATCGAAGCGCAGCTCCTTGGCGTCGCGGCGCGACTTCAGATCGCCGAGAATGCGCACCAGGTCGCCGCGCACCGTGCAGCAGATGCAGCCGTTGTTCATCTCGACGATCTGCTCTTCGCGGTTCTGCATCAGCAGGTCGTTGTCGACGCCCTCCTCGCCGAACTCGTTTTCGATCACCGCGATGCGGTGACCGTGATCCTCTTTCAGGATCCGGTTCAGCAGCGTCGTCTTGCCGCTGCCGAGAAAGCCGGTCAGGATCGTGACCGGCACCTGATTCGATGCCATATCCTCACTTTCTCATCGTCGATTGCGACCCGCGTCGCACCGGCTTGCCCGCATCACGCAGGCATTCCCTCGGCCGTCAGCTGCCGCGCGCAATCCGCGCACACGCCGAACACCGTCAGCTCCACCTCGTCGCCGCTGAATCCGTCGGGCAGCATCGCGCGCAACGTGCGCGCCAGGCTGCCGGGCTCGCGCATGCAGAACATGCGCTCGCAGCGCCGGCACTTGAAGTGACCGTGCGCGGTCGCGCGGTGGCCGTGCACGGAGTAGCGCCACACCCGATCGGGTCCCGACACCCGATGCGCAAGCCCCTGCTCGACCAGCCAGTCCAGCACGCGATACACCGTCACCCGATCGATCTCGGTCGGCCCGCCTGCGAGCCGCTGCTGCACGTCCAGGTGCGCGAGCGCCTCGTCGGCCTGCATCAGCGTGGCCAGCACCTTGACCCGGGCGCTGGTCACGCGCTCGCCGGTACTGCGCAAGCGCTCGCGGGCCTGCTCCCACACCGAGGCACCGGCACGCGCCGAGCCCCCGGCAGCGCCGGAACGTAGAGCGCCTCGCGTGTCGGCAGGAGCAGCGACCATCTGTCGGGACCGGCCTCGGGTCACGGGCCGGCAGAACCTTTATCGGCCGCGTATTCTACGCCGTTCGCACCGGGGGCTGCCGGCTGGGGCCTTTGCGCGGGGATTACACCCGAAGCAGCAATCCTTTCAGGTATTCGCCTTCCGGATGGGTCATCGCGACCGGATGGTCGATTCCCGCCTGCAGGCGTTGCAGCAACTGTGCGTCGACGCCGGCGTCGAACACTGCGCCGGCAACGATCTTCTGGAACAGCTCGATCCCGATCGCTCCCGAGCACGAGAACGTGAACAGCAGCCCGCCGGGGGCGAGCAGCTGCAGCGCCTTCAGATTGATCTCCTTGTAGGCGCGCGCGGCCCGCTCGACGTGCTGCGGCGACGGCGCGAATTTCGGCGGATCGAGCACGATCAGATCGAAGCGGCGCTGCGCCCCGTGCAGCTGGCGCAACAGCGCGAACACATCGGCCTCGACCCATTCGGCGGCGGCGGCCTGCAGGCCGTTTCGCGCCACGTGCTCGCGCGCGGCTGCCAGCGCGTCGGCGCTCGAATCGACCGACACCGCCGAGACGGCGCCGCCGGCAAGCGCCGCGACGGTGAAACCGCCGGTGTACGCGAAGCAGTTCAACACACGGCGACCGGCCGCCATCGCCGCGACCCGCGCGCGGTTGTCGCGCTGGTCGATGTAGAAGCCGGTCTTGTGGCCGCGAACGACGTCGACGCGATAACGCAGCCCGTGCTCGACGATCTCGACCGGCGCCGGAACCGCGCCGTCGATCGGCCCCTCGCGCGGCGCCAGCCCTTCGCGCTCGCGCACTGCGGCCTCGGAGCGCTCGTAGATCGCATCGCAACCGGCGGCGCGACCGAGCGCCGCGACGATCGCATCGCGCCAGCGCTCGGCGCCGGCCGACAGCAGCTGCACGACCAGCTGTCTGGCATAGCGGTCGGCAACGAGGCCCGGCAGCCCGTCGGCCTCGCCGAAGATCAGCCGGACCGCGTCGGTGTCGCGCTCGAGCTCGGCCCGCCGCGTTATCGCCTGGACAATGCGCCGCTCGATCAGCGCCGCGTCGACCGCATCGCGTTCGCGAAAGCTCCAGGCGCGGGCGCGGATCGTCGATGCCGGACTGTAGGCAGCCCACGCGAGGAAGCGGCCGTCGGCGCCGACCACCCGCACGGTGTCGCCGGGCTCGGCGCGTCCCTGCTGGCGCTCGATCGCGCCGGCGAACACCCACGGATGCCGGCGCAGCAGCGGCTTGTCCTTGCCCGCCTTGAGCACCAGCGTCGCGGTCACGGGGCGCCGCTTCCGCGCTTCTTCGCGCGCGGATGCGCGGCGTCGTACACCTGCGCCAGCCGCTGGAAGTCCAGCGACGTGTAGACCTGCGTGGTCGCGATGCTCGAGTGCCCGAGCAGCTCTTGCACCGCCCGCAGGTCGCCGCTCGACTGAAGCAGATGGCTGGCAAACGAATGCCGCAGCACGTGCGGATGCACGTCGGCGGGCACGCCCAGCGCAATGGCGATCCGCTTCACCCGCGATTGCACGGCCCGGTTCGAGATCCGCGCGCCGCGGCGCGTGATGAACAGCGCATTCGCGTCGGCGCCCGGATGCTGCGCCAGCCAGTCGCTTCGCAGCGCCAGCCATTCGTCGAGCGCGGCCAGCGCGAAGCGCCCGACCGGAACGGTGCGCCGCTTGCGGCCCTTGCCGGTGACGACGACCTCAGACTCGGCGCGCGCGAGCCAGCTCCCCGAGCGGTGGCGCGGCTGCTCGACGTACGCCGCATCGAGCGCAGTCAGCTCCGACAGCCGCAGACCGCTCGAGTAGAACAGCTCGAGCATCGCCTTGTCGCGCACGGCCTCGAAGCGGTCGCCGGCTTCGAACCCGACCAGGCTCTGCGTGGCATCGGGCGCGAGCGCCTTCGGCAGGCGCCGCGGCGCGCGCGGCGCACGCACGGCGCGCGCCGGGTTGAACGACACCCGGCCCTGCTCGGCAAGCCAGTCGAAAAAACCGCGCCAGGCCGAAAGCCGCCGCGCGATCGACGGCGGCGCCAGCGCGGCGCGCGACGCGCCGGCGACCCAGCGGCGGATATCGGACTCGGCAAGCTGCGGCCAGTCGCGCTCGCCGGCGACGCCGGCGAGGATCGCCAGGTCGGCGCGATAGCTGGCCAGCGTGCGCGGCGAGCAGTTGCGCTCGACCTGCAGCCGCGTCAGGTAGCGCTCGACGTCGTGCGCCTGGGGTGTGACAGGCGGCGTCGGCATCGCGCGCGCGGCACGCGGAGTCAGCGCAGCTTCGACAGCGCGGCGCTGGCGGTTTCGGCGATCCGCGACAGGAACGACAGGCCCATTCCGGTCTGGAACCGCTCCGGGTCCGGCGAGCCGAGCACCAGCAGCCCGAACGGGTCCGGGCTGGCGCCCACGCGCAGCGGCAGCAGCGCGATCGATCGGGTTTCGGCTCCGCCGCCCGCCAGCCACGCGGCCGGGCGCAGCTCGGCGTTCGGCCCGCAGTACGGCTGCTTCAGGCCCTCGACCAGCGCCATGACCTCGGGCCCGACCGGCTCGTTCTCGGGCAGGTCGCGGTAATCGTCATCGAGCGCCCACAGCCGCAGCGCGACCTGCGGCACCGCGAACACGCCCGCCAGCCCGCCGGTGACGATCTCGGGCAGCTGCCGCGGATCGCGCGCGCGCAGCAGCTCGCGGGTCCAGCGCGACAACCGCTCGGAGATCGCATCGTTCTCCTGTCCGTTGCGCAGCAGCTCGGCCATCCGCAGCTCGAGCAGCTTGACCTTCTCGCGCAGCACGTCGACCTGCCGCTCGACCAGCGACACGGCGCGGCCTCCGTGCGGATGCGGCACGGTGATCGATGCCAGCAGATCGGAATACTGCTCGAAGAACTCGGGGTGCTCGCGCAGGAAGATCGCCACCTGATCCGCGTCGATCACCTGATTTTGTGCTGCTGTCATCTACCGGTCGTCCTCGATCTCGATCTCGCCAGAAAAAACGGTCTCGGCCGGCCCTGTCAACAGCACCGCTGCACCGTCCCAAAAAATCGTCAGCTCGCCTCCGCGCGTGACCACGTCGACCGGCGAACGCAACAGTCCGCGCCGGATTCCGGCGACCACCGCCGCGCACGCGCCGCTGCCGCAGGCGAGCGTCTCGCCCACGCCGCGCTCCCAGACCCGCAGCCTGATCCGCTGCGGCGACTCGATCTGCATGAAGCCGGCGTTGACGCGCTGGGCGAACCGCCGGTGATGCTCGATCCGCGGGCCTTCGACGGCTACCGGCGCGGCATCGACGTCGTCGACCCGCTGCACTGCATGCGGGTTGCCCATCGACAGCACCGAGATCCAGCGGATCGCATCGAAGTCGTCGTCGAGCGCGAGCGGGTACACGCGGTCGACGCCTTCGGCGCGCGGCACGAGCCCGCGGTCGTCGAACGGCACCTGCGACGGCTCGAACACCGGCAGCCCCATGTCGACGGTCACGCGGCCGTCGCTCTCGAGCCGCGGCTCGATCAGGCCGCCGCGGGTGCGCACGCGCAGCGCGCGCTTTTCGGTCAGTCCCTGATCGCGCACGAACTTCACGAAGCAGCGCGCGCCGTTGCCGCACTGCTCGACCTCGCCGCCGTCGGCGTTGAAGATCCGGTACACGAAGTCCACGCCGGGCTCGGTTGCCGGCTCGACCAGCAGCAGCTGGTCGGCGCCCACGCCCAGGTGCCGGTCGGCCAGCCGCCGCCACTGCGACGGCGCCAGCGCGACGTTCTGCCGCACGCCGTCGATCACGACGAAATCGTTGCCGGCGCCGTGCATCTTCGTGAACTTCAGCTTCATCGGCGCCATTATCGCTCAGCGTAGAAACCGGCCTCGCCCGGCGGGCGCGTCTTGAACCGCCGGTGCGCCCACAGGTACTGCTCGGGCATCTCGAGAATCCGCTGCTCGATGAACTCGTTCATCCGCTGCGTCGCCGCGACCACGTCGTCGCCCGGATAGTCTTCCCACGCCGGGTAGAAGCGCAGCACGTAGCCGTCGTCGGTCATCCGCGTGACCGCAGGCACGACGACCGCGCCGGCGACCGCAGCCAGCCGCGCAGTCGACGTGACGGTGGCGGCAGGCACGCCGAAGAACGGCACGAACACCGCATCGCGCGGGCCCAGGTCGGCATCGGGCAGGAAGTAGAACGGCAGTCCGTTGCGCAGCGCGCGCACGGCGGCACGAATGCCCTCGGTGCGCGACACCAGCACCGGATCGTTGAAGCGCGCGCGGCCGCGGCGCACGGCCTCGTCGAGCACCGGGTTCTTCTGGCGCGCGTACATCGTCGCCATCCGATGGTCCAGGCACAGCCGCAGCCCGCCGGCGTCGAGCCCCGCGAAATGCGGCGCCAGCAGGATCATCGGCTTGCCCAGGTGCCGCTCGAAGTGCTCGATGCCCTCGATGCGGACCAGCCGCTCGATGCGCTCGCGCGAGCCGTACCACAGGATGAAGCGATCGATGAAGCTGCGCACGAAGTAGCGGAACTGCGCATGCGCGAGCCGCTCGCGCTCGCGTTCGGTGCGCTGCGGAAAACACAGCCGCAGGTTGATCAGCGAGATGCGCCGCCGCGGCGCCGCGAGCCAGTACGTCAGCGAGCCGGCCGCGTTGCCGATCGTTCGCACGGCCGGGTACGGCAGCGCGGCGATCGCGCGCAGCAGCCACAGCGCGACAGTGGCCCAGGCGTGCCTCATCCGGCGCTCAGGACGGCTGCGGCGGCCGCGCGCGCGGCGGGACCTTGTAGCGGTTGTAGCCCCAGAAGTACTGCTCGGGGAAGCGGCGGATCAGCATCTCCATCGCCGCATTCACGCCGGCCGGCGACACGTCCTCGAGCGGCTCGGCGTGGATCGTCCAGCCGCGCCCGCCCGGCAGCCGCTGCCCGGCCACCAGCAGCACGCGCGCGCCGGTCGCCTGGGCCAGCCGCTGCGGCAGCGTCATCGTGTAGGCCGGCCGCCCGAAGAAAGGCGCCCAGATCCCGTCGCCGTCGCTGGGCACCTGGTCGGGCAGCATGCCGATCGTCTCGCCGCGCTTGAGCGCGCGCAACAGCCCGCGAACGCCGCGCGAATCGGTCGGCACCGATGCCAGGTTCGGCCCGCTGCGCGCCTGCTCGACCAGCCGGCGCAGCGCCGCGATCTTCGGCGGCTTGTACAGCACGGTGATCGGCCCCAGCTGCGCGAACGCACGCGCGCAGGCCTCGAAGCAGCCGACATGCGGCGTCAGCAGGATCACGCCGGTGCCGGCGGCGCGCGCCGCCGCAACGGCCGCCGGGTCCGCCCAGTGCAGCTGCGGCGCAAGCGACGCCGCGCTGCGGAACCACACGTACGGCACCTCGGCGACGCCCTTGCCGGTTTCGACCGCGACCGCCGCCAGCCGCTCGGGCGAGTACAGGCCTGCCTGGCGCAGGTTCGCGAGCGATTTGCGCCGGTAGCCGCCGGGCAGCGCCAGCGCGATTCGCCCGGCGATCGCGCCGGCGCCGTGAAGCCACCCGAGCGGCAGCCGCGCGATCGTCCTGAACAGCCAAACCAGCATCGCGTTCGTTGTGGAAAAGATCCATCCGGACCAGTGACGGATTGCTCCAGGCGCCCGACGCAGCCTGCTCTATAATCGGCCGGCCGCCGAGTTAATGGGACAACTTGCGGGGCGGCCTACAAATACTGCTAAAGCGTCGCCCGCTTCTCCGGAGCCGGCAACGCCGCAGCCGGTGGTGCCCTCGGACGATCCAGTGCACCGCCGGCTGGTGTCCGCAACCACTTTGGAGAGTGCATCTTGGCGAAAAACTATCTGTTCACCTCGGAGTCGGTCTCCGAGGGCCATCCGGACAAGGTTGCCGACCAGATTTCGGACGCGATTCTGGACGCGATCTTCACGCAGGACAAGTTCTCGCGTGTCGCTGCCGAAACACTGGTGAACACCGGCCTGGTCGTGCTCGCCGGCGAGATCACGACCGGCGCGCACGTCGATTACGCCGAGGTCGCACGCGACGCGATCCGGCGCATCGGCTACGACAACACCGAGTACGGCATCGACTACAAGGGTTGCGCGGTGCTGGTGTGCTACGACAAGCAGAGCCAGGACATCAAGCAGGGCGTCGACGAAGGCACCGGCCTGGATCTCGAGCAGGGCGCGGGCGACCAGGGGCTGATGTTCGGCTACGCCTGCAAGGAAACGCCCGAGCTGATGCCGGCGGCGATCTATTATGCGCACCGGCTGGTCGAGCGCCAGGCCGACCTGCGCCGCGACGGCCGGCTCAAGTGGCTGCGCCCCGATGCGAAATCGCAGGTCACGCTGCGTTACGTCGACGGCAAGGTCGACTCGGTCGACACGGTCGTGCTGTCCACGCAGCATGCGCCCGACGTCAAGCACGAGGACCTGCGCGAGGCGGTGATCGAGGAGATCATCAAGCCGGTGCTGCCGCGCGAGCTGGTCAAGGGCGAGGTACGCTACCTGATCAACCCGACCGGCCGCTTCGTGATCGGCGGTCCGCACGGCGATTGCGGACTGACCGGACGCAAGATCATCGTCGACACCTATGGCGGCGCGGCGCCTCACGGCGGCGGCGCGTTCTCGGGCAAGGATCCGTCGAAAGTCGACCGCTCGGCCGCGTACGCTGCACGCTACGTCGCGAAGAACATCGTCGCGGCGGGGCTGGCCGAGAAGTGCCTGGTGCAGATCAGCTACGCGATCGGCGTCGCGAAGCCGACGTCGGTGATGGTGTCGACCGAAGGCACCGGCAAGATCTCCGACGAGAAGCTCGCGCAGCTGGTGACCGAGCACTTCGACCTGCGGCCCAAGGGCATCATCCAGATGCTCGACCTGCTGCGGCCGATCTACCAGAAGACCGCCGCCTACGGCCACTTCGGCCGCGAGGAGCCGGAGTTCAGCTGGGAGAAGACCGACAAGGCCGCTGCGTTGCGCGCGGCGGTCTGATCCACGCCCGAACCGGCGCAAGCCCGCAGCGTTCGCTGCGGGCTTTTT
>DATLGW010000655.1:0-9541 GCA_035540315.1 Burkholderiaceae bacterium
GGTCAGGCCTACCTGAACATGGGGGGAGGGCGCAACTCGGACGAGGTCGCCGCCTGGCCGACCGCCGAGATCAGCTTCATGGATCCGCAGTTCGCGGTCAGGGTCGTCCACGCGCTGGAGCCGGGGCAGCCGGGATACGACGAGGCGCTCGCGCAGATGAGCCGCGACAGCGAGGTCTGGGACATCGCATCGATCTTTTCGGTGCAATCGGTGATCCGGCCGCAGGAGACGCGCGATTACCTGATCCGGATGCTCGACGTGCACCGGCTGCGGCGTACCGGCGGCATCGGCGAGCATCTGATGCGCAGCTGGCCGACCAGCTATTGACGCAACGGACGATGCCGATGTTCAGCAAGGTCGTCGTCGCGAATCGCGGAGCCGTTGCAGCCCGGGTGCTGCGCGCGCTCGATTCGTTGGGCATCGCGAGCGTCGCAGCGTATTCCGATGCCGATGCCGACGCTCCGTATCTGGAGCTCGCGACCCAGACGGTCCGGATCGGTCCCGCGGCAGCTCGCGATAGCTACCTGAACGTGCAGGCGTTGCTGGACGCGTTGCGCGAAACCGGCGCCGATGCGCTGCATCCCGGGTACGGGTTCCTGTCGGAGAACGCCGCTTTCGCCGAGCAGGTCGAGTCTTCCGGCGCGCGTTTCATCGGACCGTCGCCGCGATGGATCGGCGCGATGGGTCACAAGACGCGGGCACGCGCGCTCGCGGCGCAGTACGGCTGGCCGCTTGCGCCAGGATCGAGCGTGCTCGGCCCGCATCGCGATGCCGTGCTCGCGGCGGCCGCGAAGATCGGATATCCGGTGCTGGTCAAGCCGGCGGCCGGCGGCGGCGGGATCGGCATGCTGCCGGCCCGCTGCGCCGACGAGCTGCTCGTTGCGGTCGAGCGCGCGTCGTCGATGGCGCAGCGCGGATTCGGCAGCGGCGAAGTCTATCTGGAGCGGCTGATCGACCGACCGCGGCACGTCGAAGTGCAGGTGCTGGGCGACCGTTGCGGCCAGGTGATGCACCTGTACGAGCGCGACTGCTCGACGCAGCGCCGACACCAGAAGCTGATCGAGGAAGCGCCCGCGCCGGCGGTGGATCGCGCAGCCGTCGAATCGTTGTCGCAACGGCTGGCGCAGACGCTGGCTTCGATGGGCTACGACAACATCGGAACCGTCGAGATGCTGCTCGGCGCCGACGGGCAGTTCGGTTTCCTCGAGATGAACACGCGCCTGCAGGTCGAGCACGGCGTGACCGAGGAAGTCACCGGCGTGGACCTGGTGGTCGCGCAGATCCGTTCGGCGGCGGGCGAGCCGCTGGCGACGATCCTGCCGCGGCCGCCGGCGTTGCGCGGGCATGCGATCCAGGCCCGCGTTTACGCGGAGGATCCGAAGCGGTTCCTGCCGTCGCCCGGCACGCTGCGCGTCTTCCGCCCGCCGCAGCACGCGGCGATACGGATCGAGACCGGCTACCGGGAGGGCCAGCAGGTGACGCCGCACTACGACCCGCTGCTGGCCAAGGTGATCGTGCACGCGCCCACGCGCATGCAGGCGATCGGCTTGCTGACCGACGCGCTGCGCGGGTTCGAGATCGACGGCGTGCGCAACAACGTGCCGGCGCTGCTCGAGATCCTGCAGTCGGCGCAGTTCATCGAAGGTCGCGTCGACACCGGAATCGTCAGCGACGTGCTGGCGGCCGGGCGTTGACCGCATCAGGGGAGAATGCAGTTGGCGAGAATCGAGGCGAAATCCGAAGTGACCGGCTCGGTCTGGAAGATCGTTGCGCAAGTCGGGCAACGGCTCGGGCCGGGCGACACGGTCATGATTCTCGAGTCGATGAAGATGGAGATTCCCGTCATCGTCGAGGACGGCGGCACGATCGCCGAGCTGCGAGTCAGCGAAGGCGCACCCGTCTCCGAAGGCCAGGTCGTCGCAATCGTCGAGACGTGATGCAGCCGAATTCGGGAACGGGCGCCGCGGACGCGGGCCAGGATTGGCAGGACGAGCTCGACGAGCTCGAGTTCCGGCGCGCACAGGCGCTTGCGCTCGGCGGCGACGAGGCGGTGCGCCGCCATCATGCGCAGGGCCGGCTGACGATCCGTGAACGCATCGCCGCGCTGGCCGATGCGGCGTCGTTTCGCGAAGTCGGGCAGCTGACCGGTCAGGGCCGCTACGACGGGCATCGGTTGACCGGCGTGACGCCGGCACCCTACGTGATGGGGCTGGCGTCGATCGACGGCAGGCCGGTCGCGATCGGAGGCGAGGACTTCACGATCCGCGGCGGCACCAGCTGGAGCGGGGACCGAAAGAAGGGAGGTCAGGGCGGCTTCGTCGAGGACCTCGCGCACCACTACCGGATTCCGCTGGTGAACCTGATCGACGGCTCCGGGGGCAGCGTCACATCGATCCAGCGCCGCGGCCACGCGGTGTTTCCGGGCGTGCACGGATTCGAGCGGTCCGTGCAGCTGCTCGGCGAGGTTCCGGTCGTCTGCGCGGTGTTGGGCACCGCGGCGGGCGGTCCCGCCGGGCGCGCGATCCTGTCGCATTGGTCGGTGATGGTCAAGGACACGAGCCACGTGTTCGCCGCCGGACCACCGGTCGTCGAGCGCTCGCTCGGTCAGACGATCACCAAGGAGGAGCTTGGCGGGCCGAAGATCGCGGTCGAGACCGCCGGCACGATCGATAACGTCGCCGCGAGCGAACAGCAGTGCTTCGAGATGGTCCGCAAATTCCTCGGCTACCTGCCGCAGAACGTCTGGGAGCTGCCTCCGGTGCGCGATACCGGCGACTCGCCGGATCGCTGCGAGGACGCGCTGCGGGAGATCGTGCCGAAGAACCGGCGCAAGCCCTACGACATGCGACAGCTGATCCGGCTGATCGTCGATCGGGATTCGGTGTTCGAAATCCAGCCCGCGTTCGGCAAGGCCGTGATCACGTGCCTGGCGCGAATGAACGGCAAGGTCGTCGGAATCGTCGCGAACAATCCGATGGTGTACGGCGGCGCGATGGACGTCAAAGCGGCCCGCAAGCAGACCCACTTCGTCGAGCTCTGCGACTGCTTCCACATTCCGCTGGTGTTCCTGGTCGACGTGCCGGGATTCATGGTCGGGCGCGACGCAGAGGCCGCGGCGACGCTGCGCGAAGGAATGCGCAGCGTCTATGTCGGACTGCAGGCGACCGTGCCGGTCTATACGGTCGTGATTCGCAAGTGTTATGGTATGGCGGGGATGGGGACGACCGACAAGAACGGCCTCGACCTGAAGCTCGCATGGCCGTCGGCCGAGTGGGGATCGTTGCCGATCGAAGGCGGCGTCGCTGCGGCTTTCCGGCGGCAGATCGATTCGGCGCCCGATCCCAAGGCCCGCGAGCAGCAGATCGAGGACGAGCTGCGGGCATTCGCGTCGCCGTTCCGGACGGCCGAGGCGTTCGGCGTGGAGGAGATCATCGACCCGCGAGAAACGCGTCCTTATTTGTGCCGCTTCATCGATGCGGCGCAGGCCCGGCTCAGGACGAACGTCGGCCCGAAGGCGAAGTACGGCGTGCGCCCTTGAACGCGCGGCAAACCCGAGCGCGAGCGATCGCGCGGCATTCCTAAACGACGGCAGGAGACACAGCCATGGACAGAAGACGGGCTCTGGGATTCACCACCGCAGTCGCGGCGATCGCCGCAGTCGGCATCGCCGGCACCGCGCGTGCCGAGGTCGACGAGGTGAAGATCGCGTCGCAGTACGGGATCGGCTACATGCAGCTGACGATCATGCAGCACGACCAGCTGATCGAGAAGCACCTGCAGAAGGCCGGGCTGGGGAACACCAAGGTCACATGGGCACGGCTGGGGGCCGGCGCAGCGGCCAACGACGCGCTGCTCGCCGGCGGTCTGCATTTCGCATCGGGCGGAACCGGTCCTGCGTTCATCATTTGGGACAGGACCCGCGGCAACGTCGACGTTCGCGGCGTCGCGGCGCTGTCGTCGATGCCCAACCTGCTGGTGACGCGCAACCCGGACGTGAAGTCGATCAAGGACTTCACCGACAAGGACCGGATCGCGATGGCCGGCGCCGGATCGTCGGTGCAGACGGTCTACCTGCAGATGGCGGCGGCCAAGGAGTTCGGCATCGACAACTATCGCAAGCTGAATCCGCTGATGGTCGCGCTGCCTCACCCGGAGGGCTTGCGCGCGCTGCTGTCGGGATCGGGGCAGATCACGGCGCAATTCACGTCGCCGCCGTTCCAGTACTACGCGCTGGAGAACGAAGGCATCAAGACGGTGCTGAACTCGTACGACGTGATGGGCGGGCCGAACACGTTCCTGATGGTGTGGGCGACGAACCGCTTCCGCGAAGCGAACCCGAAGACCTATCGTGCCGTCCTGGATGCGCTGAAGGAAGCCACCGATTCGATCAACAAGGACAAGCGGCGCGCGGCCGAGGTCTACGTGAAGCAGGGCGGGGGCAAGGAGTCGGTCGACCAGATCCTGAAGATGATGAGCGACCCGCAGGTGAAGTACACGCTCGCGCCCGAGCGCGTATTGCCGTTCGCGCACTTCATGCATCAGATCGGCACGCTGAAGAACAAGCCCGGAACGTGGAAGGACCTGTTCTTCCCGGAGATTCACGACCTGCAGGGCAGCTGAGCGTCATGCAGTGACGGCGCCGCGTCGCTGCGCGGCGCCGATCGCAGCGATCGAGGAAGGCGATGAACCCTCCGGCGAATTCGGCGCCCCTGCTTCGCGTCAGCGGGGTGACGCTGCAATACAAGACCCGGCACCATCTGGTGACCGCGACCTATCGCGTCAGTTTCGACGTCCATCCGTCGGATCGCTTCGTGCTGCTCGGCCCCTCGGGCTGCGGCAAGTCGACGCTGCTCAAGGCCGTCGGCGGTTATCTGCACCCGGTCGAGGGCGAGATGACGCTGAAGGGCAGGGTGATTTCGCAACCTGGTCCGGACCGGGTGATGGTGTTCCAGGAGTTCGACCAGCTGCTGCCGTGGAAGACCGTCAGGCAAAACGTGATGTTCGCGCTGGAGGCTTCCGGGCGCCTGTCGGGCAGGCAGGCCGAGGAGCGCGCAATGGCGTACATCGAGAAGGTCCATCTGACCCGGTTCGCCGATGCCTATCCGCACACGCTGTCAGGCGGGATGAAGCAGCGGGTGGCGATCGCCCGCGGCATGGCGATGGAGCCCGACATCCTGTTGATGGACGAGCCGTTCGCGGCGCTGGACGCGCTGACCCGGCGCAGGATGCAGGACGAGCTGCTGCAATTGTGGGAGGACACGCGGTTCACCGTGCTGTTCGTCACCCATTCGATTCCGGAAGCGGTGCGCATCGGCAATCGGATCCTGCTGATGTCGCCGCATCCGGGCCAGGTGAAAGCCGAGCTCAACAGCAGCGGCGACGACGAAGTCGATCCGGTCCACGGCGTGCGGCTGTCGGACCGCATCCACCGAATGCTGTTCGCCGACACGGTCGAGTCCGAGGAGACCGCGCATCATGGCTAGCACCCCGGCGACACGTCCCGAATACATCCGCGACCAGGTCGACGAGCGTCACTTCGGCGTCGTTCAGAAGCCGCTGACGGTCTGGGAGCGGATCTATGGGCAACCGGCGGTCCGGAAGGTTTCGATCCTGCTCGTGCTCGCCGGGCTCTGGCAGGCATACGCGCTGTACCTGAGCAACGAGCTGATCCTGCCCACGTTCACCGCGACGGTGCAATCGTTCGTCGAGCGGACGATGACCGGCGAGATGCTGCAGAAGGCATGGGTGTCGATCAAGGTGCTGCTGCAAGGCTACGCGCTCGGGCTGGCGCTGGCGCTGGTGCTGACGGTGCTGGCCGTCACCTCGAGGATCGGCAACGACCTGCTCGAGACGCTGACGGCGATGTTCAATCCGCTGCCCGCGATCGCATTGCTGCCGCTGGCGCTGATCTGGTTCGGCCTGGGCGAGCCGAGCCTGATCTTCGTGCTCGTGCATGCGGTGCTGTGGGCCGTCGCGCTGAACACGCACTCGGGTTTCCTGGCGGTTTCGAACACGCTTCGGATGGTCGGGCGTAATTACGGGCTGCGCGGCATCCGCTACGTGACGAAGATCCTGATACCGGCGGCTTTCCCGAGCATTCTCAGCGGCCTGAAGATCGGCTGGGCGTTCGCGTGGCGTACGCTGATCGCCGCCGAGCTGGTGTTCGGCACGACGTCGGGATCGGGCGGCCTGGGCTGGTTCATCTACGAGAACAAGAACCTGCTGGACATTCCGGCCGTCTTCGCGGGGCTGTTCACCGTGATCCTGATCGGCTTGCTGGTCGAGAGCCTGATCTTTCGAGTCGTGGAAGCGCGCACGATCCGCAAGTGGGGCATGCACCTGTGACCGGAGCCGGCCGCTGGCCGGCAATTGCCCGCGGATCGGCATACCTGTTGGCGGCCGTCTGGCTGATCGAGCTCGCGCGGCTGCTTCATCCCGTGCCGCTGCTGTCGACGCTCGGCAGCGGCGGGCTGCTCGCTTTCGTGCTGCTCGCGTTGCTGCGAGCGAGCCCGCACATCCGGTTGCTGTTCGCAGCGATCAGCGTGCTTGCGGTCTCGCTGGCCGCGACGCTCGGCGGAATCCGGATGCTGCAGCTGGGACTGGAGCGGGCGCAGATCTTCGGCGCTTTCCTGCCGTCGGTGCTGCTGCTGCGCTCGACCGTGGAGTCGAGCCCCCGGATCGCCGAGATTCGCAGCGGCATCGGCGAGCTCGGAGCGGCCGAGCGGCAGAACTGGACCGTCTACGGCTCGCACCTGCTCGGGGCGGTGCTCAACGTCGGTGCGATGGCGATCCTGGCGCCATTGATCACGCGCAGTGCCGGCGACAGCGACCGGCAGGCGCTGGCGGCCGGGTCGGTCCGCGGCGTCGGAACCGCGGTGATGTGGTCGCCGTTCTTTCTGGCGCTAGGCTTCGTCAGTCACCTGATCCCCGGCGTCAGGCTGTGGGAGGCGATGGGCCTGGGGCTCGCGCTGGCGGCGATCGGGCTGGCGCTGTCGCACCGGATGTTCACGCCCGAGCTGGCCGGGCGCGGTTTCGTCCGGAGCCTTCGCAGCATCGGCCCGCTGGTGCGGCCGGCAGCGATGATCGTCGCCACCGTCGTCGCGATTGCAGTCGCGCTCGGCATCGGCGGGCTGGCGGCAGTCTCGCTCGCCGTCCCGGTGCTCTGCGGCGGCTACCTGCTGCGCCGCGGCGGCAGCGCGCTCGGCGGCGTCGCGTCGCGGACGCTGCATCACTTCGGCAGGCTGGCCGACGAGATGATCATCGTGGTCGGCGCGATCGTGCTCGGGACGGTCATTGCGCAGGTGCCTCAGGTCGCCGAGCTCGCGCGCAGCATGACGCCGGCGGTGCTGTCGGGCGCCCCGCTGATCGTCGCGCTGCTCGCGCTGCTGGTCGCGCTCGGCCTGGCAGGTCTTCATCCGATGATCGGCGCGACGATCCTGTTGCCGGTGCTCGCCGGCGGCGCGTTCGGCGTCTGCGATCTGGTCCTGGTCAATACGGCCGTGTTCGCATGGGGGTTGAGCGCGACCGTCGCGATCTGGACGCTGCCGGTGGCCGCCGCCGCAACCGCGTTCGCGGTTCCGGTGCGCGTGCTCAGTACCGGACGCAGCCTGTGGTTCGCGGCGGCCTACGCGGCGTGCGGCGCGCTGTTCCTGGTGCTGACCAACTACTGGCTGGCGTGCTGAGCGCCGCTCGGAGCAACAACCCATGACGCAAATCACCGGTGGACAGGCAGTCGTCGAATCGCTTCGTGCCGAAGGCGTCGATCACGTCTTCGGTCTGATCGGCTCGGCCGGCATGGAAATCTTCGACGCGCTGTACGACGCGCGCGACATCCGGTTCGTCGGCGTGCGCGATGAGCGCACCGGCACCCACATGGCCGACGGTTTCGCCCGAGCCAGCGGCCGGGCGGGCGTCTTCCTCGCGGGCCAGAACGGTCCGGGCGCAACGAACCTGGTGACGGGGCTGGCGCAGGCGCAGGCGGCATTCTCCCCGGTCGTCGCGCTGGCGGGATCGCTGTCGTCGGCGCACGTGCACCGGGACGCGTTCCAGGAAGTCGATCAGGCAGCGCTGTTCCGGCCCGTCACGAAGAAGACCTGGACCGTCATGCAGGCGTCGCGGATCCCGGAGATGGTGCGCGAGGCGTTCCGAACGGCGACTGCGCCGCGTTGCGGCCCGGTTGCGCTGAACCTGCCGCGCGATCTGCTCGCGCAGACGCTGTCGCCCGAGCCGCAGCTCGCGACGGCGGGCCGTTGGTCGCACGGTGCGCCGCCGGCGCTCGCGTCCGCAATCGACGCGGCTGCTCGCCTGCTGCAGCAGGCAGCGCGGCCGCTGATCCTCGCGGGCGGCGGCGTGAAGAACGGGCGCGCGGCCGGCGAGACGATCGTTTTGGCCGAGCGGCTCGGGGCGCCGATCGTCACGTCGCCTGGACACGGCGACGCGATCGGCTGCGAGCATCCGCTGTACGGCGGCCAGGTCGGTCCGCGCGGCAACCCGGTGGCAAGCGATCTGGCACGGCGCGCCGACGTCATCGTGGCGCTCGGCACGCGGCTCGGCTTCAACACGACGTTCTACACCTACGACCATCTGAACCCGCAGGCGCGCATCATCCAGGTCGAGCTCGATCCCACGGCGATCGGGAGGTTCTTTCCCGTTGCCGTCGGGATCTTCGGCGACGCCGCGGCCGTGGCGCGCCAGTTGCACGCGGCGCTGCAGGGCGCGAATTGCGCCGGCGATCCGCAGTGGACCGTCGAGTTCCAGCGTCGGCGCAAAGCGCTGCTGGCCGAGCGCGACGCGGCCGATCGCAGCGGATCGCCGCTGCAGCCGGCAGCGCTGTTCGCGGCGCTGCGCGCGGTGCTGCCGGACGACGCGATGTTCACGATGGACGCCGGCACGCTGTGCCTGCAGGCGACCGATCAGATGCGCTACGTGTTGCCGCCGGCGCTGTTCACGCCGCTGGACTTCGGCCTGGTCGGCTTCTCCTATGCATGTGGCCTGGGAGTCAAGCTCGCGTGTCCGCAGCGCACCGTCGTCAGCCTGATGGGCGACGGCGGTTTCGGCATGACGATGAGCGAGATCGGCACCGCCGTGTCCAATGGAATCGGGACGATCTGCATCGTGATGAACAACGGCTGCTGGGGCGCGGAGAAAGCGTACCAGCGCGATTTCTTCGGCGGTCGCTACATCGGCGCCGACGTGCCGAATCCGCCGTACGACCGCGTCGCCGAGCTGTTCGGCGCCGCCGGCTTTCGCGCCGGCACCGCGGACGAGGTCGAGGCGGCGGTCGCCGCGGCACTGCGTTGCGGCCGGCCGGCGGTCATCGACGTCGCCGTGGATCCCGATGCGCTGTACAGCTTTCGGCGCGATTCGTTCAAGCATCGCAGCGCGAACGCGGGTTGATTCCGGTGCGCGAGTTGCAGGCCGATGTCGTCGTCGTCGGTGCCGGCTCGGCCGGCTGCGCGCTCGCGGCCCGACTGAGCGAGGATCCGTCGCTTCGCGTGGCATTGCTGGAAGCCGGCGGCGAGGATCGCAACCTGTGGATCCA
>DATLGW010000656.1:0-3692 GCA_035540315.1 Burkholderiaceae bacterium
GTCGACGAGTGCGTCGCGGCGACCGGAATGCGTCCGGTCGAATGGCTGCTCGCGACGCAGGCGGTCGATCCGCGCTGGTGCCTGGTGCATGCGACGCAGATGACTGCACAGGAGACCGAAGCGCTGGCGCGCAGCGGCGCCGTTGCCGGGCTCTGTCCGACGACCGAAGGCAATCTTGGCGACGGCGTCTTCCCGCTGATCGCCTATCGCGATGCAGGCGGACGCTACGGCATCGGCGGCGACAGCCACGTCAGCCGCGATCCGGCCGAGGAGCTGCGGCTGCTCGAGTACGTGCAGCGGCTGCTCGCGCGCCGGCGCAACCTGGTGGTCGGCGAGACCAGCGCAGCCGTCGGCACGACGCTGTGGTCGGAGACTGCCGCAGCGGGCGCGCAGGCGCTGGGGCGGCCGATGGGCGCGATCGCCGCCGGCTGCCGCGCCGATCTGCTGGTGCTCGATGCCGCTGCGCCCGACCTCGCCGGCCGCAGCGGCGACGCGATCGCGAACGCGCTGGTGTTCTGCGGCGAGCCGGGCCTGGTGCGCGACGTGATGGTCGGCGGCCGCTGGGTCGTGCGCGATCGCGTGCATCCGCTGCACGAGACCAGCCGCGCGGCGTTCGGACGCGCGGTTCGGCGCCTGCTCGACTGACCTCGAGCGCACCATGGCCGCCTGCCCCCGCCGGGCGGCGAGCGGCGCTATCATGGACTGCGGCTGCAGCGGCAGGCGGCCGATTCGATCGCTGCGGCATTCGGGCCGCAGCTTCCAACAATTCGGTGGAGATGCGCATGGAGATTCGTGCAAGGCGGGCAGTGTTTCACGCAGCGCTTGCCGTCGCGGCGGCCGCGGCGATCGGCGGCTGCCAGACGATGGAGCGGATGGGCGACCGGATGGGAATCGGCGGCGGCTCGCAGGTCACGCTGAGCGGCGCCCAGGAAGTGCCGCCGGTGCAGACCAATGCATCGGGCGGCGGCCGGATCCGGATCGCCGACGACCGCACCGTCAGCGGCAGCGTGTCGTTCAAGGGCGTCGAGCCGACGATGGCGCACATCCATCTGGCGCCGAAGGGCGCGAACGGCCCGGTGATCGTGCCGCTGGTCCGCAAGGGCGACACGTTCGTGGTGCCGGACGGCGCGAAGCTGACCGAGGCGCAGTATCAGGCATACAAGGCCGGCAACCTGTACGTGAACGTGCACAGCGCACAGCATCCGGGCGGCGAGATCCGCGGCCAGATCATGCCGTAGGCCGACAGCAGCCGCATGCGGGCCGGCTCATGCGGCTGCTTTTCCTGGACTTCCACGGCGTGCTGCATCCGTCGCCGTGTCCGGACGGCGCGCTGTTCGGTCGGGCGCCGCTGCTGGCCGACGCGCTGCGCGATGCGCCGCCGGACGTGCGCGTGGTGATCGCGTCGACCTGGCGTTTCGAGCTGTCGCGGGCGCAGTTGTGCGCGCGGCTTCCCGAGCCGCTGGCGGCCCGCGTGATCGGCGACACCGGGCCGGCGCGGCCCGGGCCGCGCAGCCGCTATCGCGAGATCCTCGCATATCTGGACCGCTTCGCCGCGGAGGCCCCGGACTGGCGCGCGCTCGACGACACGCCGTCGCTGTATCCGCCCGGCTGCCCGCAGCTGATCGCCTGCGATCCGACCATCGGGATCGACGCGCCCCAGCTGCGCGCGCTCGCGGCATGGTGGAGGAATCCGTCCGGCTGACGGATGCCGGGCACGCCGCTTGCAGCAATCACTGCAGTCGCCCCTCCGGATCCCGATCTTGTCCTCCAGCTCAATCGCATCGCCCGCAGCCGACCGGCGCCGGCTGCAGCGGCTTGCGGCCGCGTTCGCGCTCGCACTGCTCGCGCTGGGCGTTGCCTGGCGTTACACGCCGCTCGCCGACGCCGTCACCGCCGATGCGGTCAGCGGCCTGGTCCAGGCGTTCGCCGCGCGCTGGTGGGCGCCGCTGGCGGTGATCGCGTCGTACACGCCCGCGAACCTGGTGCTGTTTCCGCGACCGCTGATCACGCTGGCGGCCGTCGTCGCGTTCGGGCCCTGGCTCGGGTTCGCGCTCGCGATGACCGGCATCCTGGGGTCGGCGGCGATCACCTATCTGCTGGGCCGGCTGTTGCCGGCGCATCGGATCACTCGGATCGCCGGCAACAAGTCCGAACGCATCGCGGTCGCGCTCAAGCGCAACGGCGTGACCGCGATGACCGCGCTGATGCTCGTGCCGCTGGCGCCGTTCGCCGTGGTCGCGCTGATGGCCGGATGCATCCGCGTCAAGCTCTGGCAGTTCCTGCTCGCGACGTCGATCGCGATGCTGCCGGGCGTGCTCGCGGCATCGGTGTTCGGCAACGAGCTGCAGGCGGCGCTGCAGGATCCGTCCCGGATCAATTGGGCAATCGTCGCGGCGGTCGTCGTCGCGATGGCCGCGCTGACGGTCGCGGTGCGGCGCTGGGTCGCACGCACCGCTGCGGGCGGCGTTGTGAACGCGACCGCGTGCTGAGCGCGACCGCGTGCCCAGCCGCGGCATGCGCTTGCGGCGCCTCCGCGGTTGCGCCGGCCCGCGCGCGGGGCAAGCGCGTCGCTACGTCAGCTTCGGCACGGCCATGCCGCGCTGGACTGCAGGGCGCGCGCCGATCGCGTCGAACCAGCGCTTGACGTTCGGCAGCGTCGCCCAGTCGATCGCATGCCATTCCCACCGCGCGACCCACGGATAGGTCGCGATGTCGGCGATCGTGTAGGCATCGCCGGCAAGAAATTCGCTGGCCGCCAGCCGCGCATCGAGCACGCGGTACAGCCGGTGAGTTTCCTTCGTATAGCGCTCGAGCCCGTACTGCTCGTGCGATGCCTGCCGGTAGAAGTGATGCCGCTGGCCGAAGAACGGGCCGACGTTGCCCATCTGGAACATCAGCCATTGCAGCGTCACCGATCGCTGCTCGGGATCCTGCGGCAGCAGGCGGCGATGCTTTTCGGCCAGGTAGATCAGGATCGCGCCGGATTCGAAGATCGCGAACGGGCGGCCGGCGGGACCTTCGCTGTCGACCAGCGCCGGGATCTTCGCGTTCGGGCTGATCTCGACGAACTCGCGCCGATGCTGCTCGCCGGCTCCGATGTTGATCGGCACGACGTGATAAGGCAGCTCGAGCTCCTCGAGCATGATCGAGATCTTGCGCCCGTTCGGCGTGGTCCACGTGTACAGCGTCAGCATCAGCTCTTTTCTCTCGTCGTTGGAAACGGGATCAGGCCGCGCGCGGCGAGCCTGAGGTTCTTGCGCGCGGTCGAACGCGGCGCAGCGATCCGCGCCCGGTCTGCACGGCAAGCAGGCGGAGCGGTTTCGTCGCGGCGACCTGCGGAAACGCTCTATGATAGTCGCTCGTTCGTTTCCCCGAGCGAAGCGATGCCCGGCAAGCCGTCTGCCCGCGAGGACGGCGCGCGTTCGGGCGACGTGGCGCGGGATCGAACTCAACTCGAGGACATCAGATGAACGCGAAGGCAACCGCAGCGCCCCGCGCGACGTTCGACGAAACCGCCAAGGGCGTCTATCTGATCGCCGCGACGCCGTTCGACGAGCGCGGAGAACTCGACCTGGACAGCGCCGACCGCATGACCGACTTCTATCTGCAGTCGGGCGCCGACGGTCTGACGCTGCTCGGCGTGATGGGCGAGGCGCCGAAGCTGACGGCCGACGAGTCGCTGCGGTTCGTGC
>DATLGW010000657.1:0-1860 GCA_035540315.1 Burkholderiaceae bacterium
TCGCATCGAAACGGATGCCTTCGTCGGCGCGATGCATCTGGCCGTCCTCGCTGCCGTCGGCACGGCGCACGGCGACCGGCAGGATCTCGTCGTCGAAAGCGCCCGACTGCGTCGCCGCGATCGCTCGTTGATGGCTCGCGAGCGCATACTCGTCGAGCGCCTCGCGCGGCAGCTCGTATTTCCTCGCCATCATCTCGGCGCCGGCGAACTGGCTGAATTCGACGTCCGGGTAGCGCTGCCGGATCCGCGGACTCATGTAATAGCCCATGCCGGCCTGGCGCGGCATCTGCGTGGTCGAGAACATCGGCACGCGCGTCATGCTCTCGACGCCGCCGGCGATCACGACGTCCATCGTGCCCGACATCACGGCCTGAGCGGCGAAGTGCAGCGCCTGCTGCGACGAGCCGCACTGCCGGTCGACGGTCGTCCCAGGCACGCTCTCGGGAAGCGACGACGCCAGCACCGCATTGCGGGCGACGTTCATCGCCTGCTCGCCGGTCTGGCTCACGCACCCGAGGATCACGTCGTCGATTCGCGCCGGATCGGCGCCGGCGCGCGCGACCAGCCCGTCGATCACCTGCGCGGCCAGGTCGACTGGATGCCAGCCGGACAACTTGCCGCCCTTCCTGCCGCCGGCGGTTCGGATCGCGGCGACGATGTACGCTTCACTCATCGGTCGTGCCCTCCGCAAGGGTCGACCGATTGTATGTCTTCCCCCGGCCCGGCGCAGCGGCGAACGCGCGCCGGGCGCTCAGCGCATCGATTGCACCAGCTTGTCGAACACCGGCAGGTCGCGCTCGAAGAAGTGTCGGCTCAGCGCGCGATAGTCCGCGAACAGCAGCTCGTCGGCACGGCGCGCGGCGATCATCACCCGGTCGTAGCGGGCCCCGTCGGCATTGCGGTACACCACGTGCAGCCGCACCGCATCCTCGTCGCCCAGGCGCGACGGGGTCATCGACTTCAGCTGCAGCGACGGGCCTTCGGGTGCGGCCTTCAATTCGGCAAGGACCAGGTGCGCGATCTCGTTCGGCAACGCGCCGGCGGGAACGGTCGCCTTGGTCGTGGCGAAGAACTTCTCGGCGCTGACTTGCGTGACGCGGATCCATTGGATGTTCGGGCCGTCCCGCGTGAGCAGCATCACGTCGCGTGCCGCTGTCAGCCGCACCCAGCCCACCGGCGCTTCGACCCGGTGCCGCGTGCCGGGGACGTCCTGCTCGGGCTGGTCGATCCGGGTCCACACCGCGCACCCTTGCACGAGCGCGGCGACCAGCACCATCGCGGCGAAGCTCCTTCGCCAGCGTGCGGCGCCGGCAGGCGAAAGCCGCTCGCGTCCTGCGGTTCTCGGATCGGATGCGCGGGTCATCGGCTTTCCTCCAGTTGCGCCAGGTAGTGGCGGATGAACGCGTGATCGGGCGGCGTGCCGGCCAGCGCCAGGTATCGTTGCAGGTGCTGACGGGCCAGCGCGCGGTCGTCGCGCTTGAGCGCGAGCAGCCCGAGACCGCGCCACGCCTGCGGATGCTCGGGCGCGCGCGCGACGGCGTCGGCGTAGGCCTGCTGCGCGTTCGCCGCGTCGTCGTCGCCCGCGCGCAGCAGATACGCATCGCCCAGGTACGCACGCTGGTGAAGCGGGTACAGCGACTCGGACTGCGGCTGCGTCAGGTGATGGATCACGCTGCGATACCGCCCCTGCGCGAGCTCGCGTTGCAGCCACACCTCGCGCAACGGCCGGACCAGCCGCTCGAACTCGGCGCTCGGCGGCGGCAGCGGCGCGGCGCCGTCGTCGAGCTCGCCGGCGTCGCTGCGCATCTGCCGGAAGTTGTCGATCCGCTCCTGCATCTGCGGATGCGATGCGAAGAAAAC
>DATLGW010000658.1:0-3038 GCA_035540315.1 Burkholderiaceae bacterium
CGATCAACCCGAGCTCGGCATCGCTGGCACCCGGGGACCGGTACTTGTCCTGCGGCGGCCACGGGCGCGCCGACCAGTGCGGCTCGAACGCGAAGCTCGACCGGCTGCGGCCGGGCAAGAGCGCGCCGTTGCCGGCGCCGCGCGCATAGTCGTAGTAGGACTTGACGATCTCCTCGCGACTGACCTGCTGAGCGGCCGGATGCGCGATGCACGCGTCGCGCCAGCGGCGCACCCGCTCGTACGCCGGCCCCGGCGGCAGCTCGAAATCCTCGTAATACGCAAGGAACCAGAATCGCATGAAGATCGGCGCGTAGACCGCTTCGGCGAATCCGAACGTCTCGAACAACCACACCCGATCCGGCGCATGCCGGCGCAGGAAACGGTCGAGCCGGGCGTACAGCCCGAGCATGACGTCGCACAAAACGTCGCGCCGGCTCCGATCCTGGTTCATCACCAGCCGGTAGCCGGCGGCCGTGAACTCGCCCTCCATTGCGATCAGCATGTTCTCGACCGCTCGCCGGTACGGATCCCGCTGCAATACCGCCGGCTCCGGAAAGCGATCGTCGAGATAACGCAGGATCACCAGACTCTCGCGGAGCACCCCGCCGTCCTCCGTTCGCAGGATCGGCAGCTCGGTGCTGTCGCCGCCGAGCTCGAGCAGCCAGTCGGCGCGCGGCTTCGTGATGTCGACCACCTCGAAGCGCACCCGCTGCGGCCGGCGCTTGAGCTCCAGCAGGATCCTGAGCCGCTGGCTGAACGGGCAGACCGGGATCTGGTAGACGGTCAGCCCGGGCCCCGGATCAGTCAATGCACCGCCTGCGCCAACTCGCCGCTGCGGTAGCGCTCGATCATCGCCGGCAATCCGAGCGGCTTGATCCGGGTGCCCTGCCCCGCGCAGCCGAACTGCTCGTAGCGCAACTTGCAGATCGCCTTCGCCGCCAGCATCGCAGGCTTCAGGTACTCGCGCGGATCGAACTTGCTCGGGTTCTCGGCGAAGAACTTTCGGATCGCCGCGGTCATCGCGAGCCGGATGTCGGTGTCGATGTTGATCTTGCGCACGCCGTGCTTGATCGCTTCCTGGATCTCCTCGACCGGCACGCCGTAGGTCTCCTTCATCTGGCCGCCGTACTTGCGGATCTCCTCGAGCAGGTCCTGCGGCACCGACGAAGAGCCGTGCATCACCAGGTGCGTGTTCGGAATCCGGCGGTGGATCTCCTTGATCCGGTCGATCGCGAGGATGTCGCCGGTCGGCTTGCGGGAGAACTTGTATGCGCCGTGGCTGGTGCCGATCGCGATCGCCAGCGCGTCGACCTGGGTCTTGCGCACGAAATCCGCCGCCTGCTCCGGGTCGGTCAGCAGCTGCTCTCGGGTCATCGTGCCCTCGGCGCCGTGGCCGTCCTCCTTGTCGCCCTTCATCGTCTCCAGCGAGCCGAGGCAACCCAGCTCGCCTTCGACGGTCACGCCGACCGCGTGCGCGATATCGACGACCTTGCGCGTCGTCTGGACGTTGTATTCATAGCTGGCGACGGTCTTGCCGTCTTCGCGCAGCGACCCGTCCATCATCACCGAAGAGAACCCCAGGTCGATCGCGCTGCGACAGACTTCCGGCGACTGTCCGTGGTCCTGGTGCATCACGACCGGAACCTTCGGATAACTCTCGATCGCTGCTTCGATCAGGTGGCGCAGGAAGATCTCGCCGGCATACTTCCGCGCCCCGGCCGATGCCTGCATGATCACCGGCGCATCGATCTCGCTGGCCGCCGCCATGATCGCCTGCACCTGCTCGAGGTTGTTGACGTTGAACGCCGGGATCCCATAGCCGTTCTCGGCCGCGTGGTCCAGCAGCTGACGCATCGAAACGAGGGGCATGAACTCTCCTGAGAAGGTGTCGCGAAACCCCCTATTATCCCGGAGGCGCCGCCGCAGCGCCGTGAAGCCCGTTACGCTGCGACGCCCATCGCCGGCGGCCGCACCGGCCTGGCCGGCGGCTGCGCCGGTCCGGTGAACGGCGGGTTTCCGCCATTGACGTTGCCGCCTGCGCTGCGTGTAATCTCGGCAGTTTCGCTTTCGCCGGTTCCCGATGCTGCGCCGCCTGTACGACTGGACCTTGTCGATGACTGCCAAGCCCGGCGCCCGCTGGGGGCTGGGCGGGATCTCGTTCGCCGAGAGCTCGTTCTTCCCGATTCCCCCGGACGTGATGCTGATCCCGATGTGCCTTGCGCGCCCGGATCGTGCGCTGCAGTTCGCGATGATCACCACGCTGGCGTCGGTGGCGGGCGGCGTGTTCGGATACCTGATCGGCGCGCTGCTGTACGAATCGGTCGGCGTGTGGGTGATCGAACTCTACGGCCTGACCGAGAAGGCGGTCGTATTCCGCGAGGTCTTCAACGAGCAGGGCTACTGGGTGATCCTGCTGGCCGGGTTCACGCCGATTCCGTACAAGCTGATCACGATCACCGCCGGCTTCACCGGCTACGACGTCGTGCTGTTCATCGTGCTGTCGGCGATCGCCCGCGGCGCGCGCTTCTTTCTGCTCGCCGGGCTGCTGTATGCGTTCGGCGAATCGATCCGGCGGCTGATCGACCGGCATTTCGCGCTGCTGACCACTGCGGTCGGCGTGGCCGGGATCGGGGGCTTTGCGGCGGTCAAGCTGCTGTTCTGAGCGGAGGCGAGGCAGCCGAGTCGCAGGAGCCAGTATGGGTTGCGCGCGGTGGCGTTAGCTTGGACTTGCCGGACACGACAGTCCGGGCCGCAGCGCCTATTGCGTGAACGATTGTCGGGTGAAGGCGCCGATGCGCCGGACTACGTCCTCGTGATGCCCCACCCACACGTGCCCGCCGCTGTCGTATCCGATCAGGCTGGCGCCGGGGACTTGCGACGCCGCGTATGACGCGCCGCCCCAAATTCCAAAGCCGTCGTCGCGGGCGGCAATGATCAGCGTAAGGACCTCGATTCTGTGCAGCGGATAAGTCGGCTCCGCGGACAGGATCCGCGCGTCGTTCAGCAGGCCGAGACGGCGCGAACCCACGGGCAGGATC
>DATLGW010000659.1:0-5055 GCA_035540315.1 Burkholderiaceae bacterium
CTCCGGCGAACGCTTGGAGACGGCGCCAACGCGTCGGCGCTTCCGATATTCAACACGGCGAGCCTGGTGGGCTTCGGCGCCGTCGCGGCCGCGTTACCGGCGTTCGAGCTCGTCCGCTCCGCCGTCGAGGGCATTGCTGCCGGCAACGTGCTGGTGTCGCTCGCGCTCGCCGTCAACGTGCTGGCGGGCGTCACCGGCTCGGCCTCGGGCGGCATGACGATCGCGCTGCAGACGCTCGGGCCAGAATACCTGGAGCTCGCGCAGCAGGCGGGAATCGCGCCCGAACTGCTGCACCGCGTGACGACGGTGGCCACCGGCGGGCTCGACAGCCTGCCGCACAACGGCGCGGTGGTGACGCTGCTCAGCATCTGCCGGCTCACGCACCGTCAGGCGTACAAGGACGTGTTCGTGGTCGCGTCGCTGGCGCCGCTGATTGCGCTCGTGGTGCTGGTGACGCTCGGAACGCTGCTCGGCGCGTTCTGAAGCCGGCCGTCCGGACACCCGGTCGGGCCCCTGGCCTGGCAGGCTCCTTGCCTCAGCCCCGTGCACCCGCGGTGGCGCGGATGCAACGGCTGACCCGTTCGGGCCAGCCGATCGTGACATGCGGCACGCCGAAAACGCTGCGGCTGCCGTAGCATCGAAAAAGGGTCGCCGGGAGCGAACTATGGCAAAGGTCGCATTATTCAGCAGCTTCAACGAGGTCGAGGTCTGGGCGCGCGCGCACGGCGTTCGGCGGCTGCGCGAACTGATGCCGAACCTCGCCGAGACGTCGGCGTATCTGGCCGGCGCCTGGCTCAAGCGCTTCGATTCATGCGTTCGGATCGCGCTCGAGCAGCAGATCGTCCGCGTCGGCCCGGGCGACTCCCGCGCTCCGGGCGACGGGCGCGTGATCCAGGGGCCGTGGCGGGTGCGGGGCACGCCCGTGCGCTACGGTCGTCGAGCGACCGACGTGCGCCGCACGGTCGGTGCGCCCGACACCGTCACGCGCGCCGACTGACGCAGCGACAACGAGCGCGTACAGGCCGAACGCGAGCAGCACCAGCGCGGACCCGAACTGGATCGCGCGGCTTGCGCGCGGCGAAATCGCCGCGCGCAACGCGGTGACGGTTCCGGACAGGATCAGCCACCAGATCATCGAGCCGGCGAAGACGCCGCAGATCACGGCCAGCACGACGTCCGGATCGGACCGCGTCACGCCCAGCACGCCGAACATCGCGACGAACGAGAGCACCGTCATCGGGTTGGCGATCGTCAGCGCGAACGTCGATGCAGTCGCGGTCCAGGGCCCGAGCCAGCGCGGCGGGGCATCGGGCGCGCGCGTTGCACGCGGCGCAGGCGCGCGCAGCGCCACCGCCGCAAGGCCGATCAGAAGCAGCGCCGCGGCCACCTGCCAGAGCGGCGAATCTCCGATCGCCGCGATCGCCACGGCAAACCCGAGCGCTGCCGCGGCGCCATAACAGGCGTCGGCGAGCGCGGCGCCCAGCCCGGTCGCGATCCCGATCCGCAGGCCGTGCGCGAGCGTGCGCTGAATGCACAGCAGTCCGATCGGGCCGACCGGAGCGGCGATCGCAAGCCCCAGCAGCATCGCCTTGAGGAAAAGCGGCAGCTCCATTGCGCGATTGTCCGCGATCGAGGTCGTCGACGTCGCGCAGCGCGGCGCCGTCACGCTGCGTCCGGTGCTGCCCCAGGATGCGCCGCTGCTGGCGGCGTTCGTCCGCGCGCTCAGCCCGGCCACCCGCTACCGCCGCTTTCAGGGCGCGGTCAACGAGCTACCGGAGTCGCTGCTGCAGTCGATGACGCAGGTCGACTACCGGCGCCACCTTGCGCTCGTCGCCGAGTCGTTCGAAAGCGGGCACCGGCTGGTCGGCGAGGCGCGGTACGTCGCCGAGCCCGGCGACCGCGCGGCGCAGTTCGCGATCACGATCGGCGACGGCGCACCGGTGGGCCGCAGTCCGCTCGACCCGGTGCTGCGCCGGGTCGAGCTCGCCTTGCGCTGATGCGCCAGCGCCAAAACGCAAAGCTTGCAGGATCAGTCCTGCTTGATGTTGTGCTCCTTGACGACCTTGCCCCAGCGCTGCATCTCGTTCGCGAAGAACTGCCGCAGCTGCTCCGGCGTCGAGGCGACCACGTCCATGCCGAGCGATTCGCTCAGCGTCTTGTGAACGTCCGGCGACCGCAGCGCCTTGACCACCTCGGCATGGAATTTGTCCAGGATCGGTTGCGGCGTGCCGGCGGGCGCGAAGATCGCCCACCACGCCAGCGCCGAGAAGCCGGGAAAACCGACCTCGGCCAGTGCGGGCACCTCCGGAAACACCTGCGTTCGCTTGTCGCCGGTGACGGCGATCGCGCGCAGCTTGCCGCCCTTGACGTGCGGCGCGAGCACCGACACCGAACCGATCGCGATCTCGACGTGACCGCCGATCGCGTCGACCGTCATCGGGCCGCCGCCGCGGTACGGCACGTGCACCAGGTCGACTCCTGCCGCTTGCTGCACCAGCGTCATCGTCAGATGTCCGAGACTGCCGCTGCCGATCGAGCCGTAGTTGATCGATCCCGGTTTCGCCTTGGCGGCCTTGACCACGTCGTCGAAGCTGCGGTACGGCTTGTTCGGCGCGGTCGCGATGGCCATCGGCGCGGTGCCCACCAGCGTGACCGGGGCCAGATCCTTGACCGTATCGAACTTCAGATCGGGAATCAGGAACGGGTTGACCGCATGCGAATCGAACACGAACAGCCACGTGTAGCCATCGGGTGCTGCCTTGGCCGCGTGCGCGGCGCCGATCGAGCCGGCAGCGCCCGGACGGTTCTCGACGATGAACTGCTGCTTCAGCGATTCGCTGAGCTTGGATCCGACCAGCCGCGCCAGCGGATCGACCGAACCGCCCGGCGGGAACGGCACGATGAACGTGACCGGTTTCGTCGGCCATGCGGGTTGCGCAGTCGCCGAAGTGCCCACCAGCGCGACGACGGCGGCGCATGCCGTGGCCGCGAGCGTACGTGCGAACATCGTTGTCTCCTGTTGTCGTTTCGTTTGGACCCCGTGCAAAGTATCGCATGCGAGCCGGGCCGGAAAACCGCTGCGGGCGGAGGGCCGAGACGAGCAACGGGAGCAACCGGAATGGATCATTTCACTGCAGTCGAGCTCTACACCGATGCCGATGGGCGCGCGAGGTTCCGCGAGGTCGAGCTGCCGCTGAACGAGGGCACGCCGCAGGCGCGGCTGTCGGCGCTGCAGCCGGTGAACGGATTGCAGTTCCGCTGCAGCCCGGTCGGCTTTTCGTCGCAGTTCCATTGCACGACGCATCCGCAGTGGCTGTTCGTGCTGTCGGGAACGATGGAGATCGGGCTGCAGGACGGCACGACGCGACGATTCGGCGCCGGCGATCATTTTCTGTCGGCCGACACGCTCCCGGACGGGCAGACGTTCGATCCGTCGATCCACGGTCATCGCAGCCGACAGGTCGGCGACCGGCCGCTGGTGACGGCGTTCGTCAGGATCTGACCGTCATTGCTCGATCGTGATGTTCGCGTCGCGGACGATGCGGCCGAAGCGCTCGCGCTCGTCGCGGACGAACTCGCCGAATTCCGACGGCGGCAGCAGTGCCGGCTCCAGCCCCTGAGCAGCGACGCGGTTGCGCACCTCCGGCTCCTGCATCACGGCCGCAACCTCGCGGTACATCCGGTCGATGATCGGCGCCGGCGTCGCCGCCGGCGCGAGCAGCCCGAACCACTGCGTGAGATCGAAACTGCCGATGCTCTCGAAAGAGGCCAGCGGGCGGATCGACGGCGCCGCAGCGACCGGTTTCGCCGTCGACAGCCCCAGCCCGACGAGCTTGCCCGCCTGCACATGCGGCAAAGCGGTCGACAGCCCGACGAATCCGACGTCCACCGTGCCGCCCAGCAGATCGGTGGTGGCCGCCGCGATGCCGCGGTACGGCACATGCGTCAATCGGATCGATGCAGTCCGCTGCAGCAGCTCGCCGGCCAAGTGCTGCAGCGAGCCGGCGCCCGCCGACGCATAGGTGATTCGGCCCGGCGCGGCCTTCGCGCGTGTGATCAGATCGCCGATGTTCGCGATTCCCGACTGCGTGCTCGCGACCAGCGCCAGCGGCAGTGTCGTCAGCCGGCACACCGGCGCGAAATCCCGCTGCGGATCGTAGGCCATCTTCTTGTACAGCCACGGATTGATCACGATCTCGGTCGAAACGCAGACCAGGAACGTGTAGCCGTCCGGCGGCGCTTTGGCGACCGCTGCCGCGCCGATCATCCCGGAGGCTCCGGCGCGGTTGTCGACGATGATCGATTGGCCCAGCCGCCGCCCGACCAGCTCGGCCAGCGTCCGCGCCAGCGGGTCGGCTCCGCCGCCGGCGGGATAGGGATAGATCCACGTGATCGTCTTCGTCGGCCAGCTCTGCGCGAGCACGGAAATCGGCAGCGCGGCCCCGGCGGCCGCGGCACTCGCCGCCGCAACGAACGTCCTGCGTTTCATCGAATTCTCCGCACCGAGTTCACGACGGCCCGATCATATCTTCGAATCGAAGCCGGCCGCTCGCAGGTCCGCGCGCATGCGACGCAACTGCGGCTACAGATGCCGGCCCGCATCGACGACGATGCGGGTGCCGGTCGCCGTCTTCAGGTGCGTGACGCAGGCGAGGATCGCCATGGCGACGTCGTGCGGCTCGACGACCCGCTTCAGCGGCACCTGCTGCGCGGCCTGCTCGAGCGCCGCCCGATCGCGCCCGGCGACGAAGCCGGTGTCGACGGCGGCCGGCGATACGCAGACGAACCGCACTTCGGGACCGAAGGCGCGCGCGAGCGACATCGTCAGCGTGTCGAGCGCAGCCTTGGCCGCGCAGTAGGCGATGTTGCTGCCCGATCCGGTGAAAGCGGAGATCGACGACACGTTGACGACGACCGCGTCGCCGGACGCTTTCAGCAACGGCATCATCGAGCGGATCACGGAGTACGGCCCGCGGGCGTTCGCGAGCAGGATGGTGTCGAACAGCGCCTCGTCCATCGTTTCGAGGTCCGAGTGCCGGACGGGGCGGGTGTAGC
>DATLGW010000660.1:0-2227 GCA_035540315.1 Burkholderiaceae bacterium
AACGGCTCGAGCCGGTCCAGCGGCAGGTGCAGCGACCACAGCACCAGCCAGCACGCCTCGTCGTACGCATTGTCGGTCCCCTGGCCGAACGCCGCGCCGCTGGCATCGAGCCGCGTGACCGCGTACCGCAGCAGGTCGCGCACCGTGCGCATCGACGGGCGCGCCTCGGACGACGACGGCACGTGCCGCGGCGACGGCGCGATCGCAATTTCCTTCGGCATCGGCTGCTAGCCGCGCAGCAGCCGCTCGAGCACGCGCCGGTAGATGTTCTTCAGCGGCTCGAGGCAGGCGACCTCGATGTGCTCGTCGATCTTGTGAATGCTGGCATTCGGCGGGCCGAACTCGATCACCTGCGGGCAGATCGTCGCGATGAAGCGGCCGTCGGACGTTCCGCCGGTGGTCGACAGCTCGGTGTCGATGCCGGTCTCGGCGCGAATCGCGGCGGCGAGCGCATCCGACAGCGCGCCGCGCGGGGTCAGGAACGGCGCGGCGCCGTGCGACCAGTCGATCCGATAGTCGAGGCCGTGGCGATCGAGCAGCGCGTGAACGCGCTCGCGCAGCGACTCGGCGGTGCTCGCGGTCGCATAGCGGAAGTTGCAGTCGACGA
This sequence comes from Burkholderiaceae bacterium, assembly GCA_035540315.1. Classification (GTDB taxonomy): domain Bacteria; phylum Pseudomonadota; class Gammaproteobacteria; order Burkholderiales; family Burkholderiaceae_E; genus DATLGW01. The sequence goes on from DATLGW010000660.1 coordinate 608, forward strand.
CGAGCTCGCCGGGAATCACGTTGCCGGCGCCGGTGCCGGCGTGGATGTTCGACACCTGCCACGTGGTCGGCGGGAAATCCGCATTGCCGTCGTCCCAGCGCTCGGCGGCCAGCTCGGCGAGCGCCGGCGCGAACTGGTGCACCGGATTGCGCGCGAGCTGCGGGTAGGCGACGTGGCCCTGCACGCCGCGCACGGTCAGGCGCGCCGACAGCGAGCCGCGGCGTCCGTTCTTGATCGTGTCGCCCAGCCGCGCGACCGACGTCGGCTCGCCGACGATGCAGTAATCGAGCGGCTCGGCGCGCTCGCGCAGCATCTCGACCACGCGCACGGTGCCGTCGACCGCCGGACCTTCCTCGTCGGAAGTCAGCAGCAGCGCGATCGCGCCGGCGCTCGCGCCGCCGGCAGCGACGAACTCCTCGGCCGCGACGACGAACGCGGCGATCGAAGACTTCATGTCGGCAGCGCCGCGGCCGTAGAGCCGGCCGTCGCGTTCGGTCGGCACGAACGGATCGCTCGACCAGCGCTCGCGCGGGCCCGCAGGCACGACATCGGTGTGGCCGGCAAAGCACAGCGTCGGGCCCGGGCCGAAGCGGCGAACCGCCCACAGATTGCTGACGTCGCCGCGCACGATCGGTTCGCAGCTGAAACCGATCGCCGACAGCCGCTGCGCCAGCAGCGGCTGACAGCCGCCGTCGTCCGGGGTCACCGAGCGGCGCGCGATCAGCGCCTCGAGCAGCGCGCGCACCGCGGGGCCGGCGGATGCGTTCATCGTTCGGCCGCGGCGCCGTCGGCCGCAGCCGGCGGCTCGAACAGGTTGCCGTACAGCTGCTCGGAGAATCCGACGACGATGCGGTCGCCGACCTCGAGCACGGGGCGCTTGACCAGCGTCGGGATCTCGATCAGCAGCTCCATCGCGGTCGCCTGGTCGACGACGTGGCTGCGCCGGCTCGCATCGAGCTGGCGCCAGCTGGCGCTGCGCCGGTTCACCAGCGAATCCCACGGCAGATGTCCCATCCAGCGCGCGAGCAGCGCTTCGTCGAGGCCGTCGACGCGGAAGTCGTGGAAGCGGAACGGCACGCCGTGCGCGCGCAGCCAGTGCCGCGCGCGGCGCACCTGCTCGCAGTTCTCGATCCCGTGCAGCGTCACCGTGTCCGGCATCAGATGTTCAGCAGGAACTCGGAGTACGACGGTCCCTGCGGTGCCGGCTTGCCGGCGTCGGCGCGCGAGTCTCCGACCGGTGCCGGCTGCGCGCCGGCGGGACCTGCCGCGGCCGCGCTCGGGCGTGCCGGCGCCGGCGCGGTTGCCGTGTCCTCGCTGTTCTCGAGCAGCCACAGCAGGTTCGTCGGCGAGTCGGACGCGGCCAGCGCTTCTTCCTTCGAGACCCTGCGCGCGCGCACCAGCTCGACCAGCGCGCGCTCGAAGGTCTGCGATCCGGGCGCCAGGCTCTTCTCCATCGCGTCCTTGATCTCCGACAGCCGACCCTGCTCGATCAGCTCGGCGACGAACGTCGTGTTCAGCAGCACCTCGACCGCCGGCACGCGCCCGCCCTCGGCGGCCTTGACCAGCCGCTGCGAGATCACGCACCTCGCAGCGGCTGGTCAAGGCCGCCGAGGGCGGGCG
>DATLGW010000661.1:0-15244 GCA_035540315.1 Burkholderiaceae bacterium
GGCTGATCGCGTGGCGTCGGAACCGGGAACTCCAGGCACGAGCGCCGGCGCGGCAACCGGCGCCGATACGGCTGGCGGTGTCGAGGTCGCGCTGAGCCTGGTGTCGCACACGAACGTCGGCAAGACCACGCTCGCCCGCACGCTGCTCGGCAGCGACGTCGGCATCGTCCGCGACGAGGCGCACGTGACGGAATCGGCCGATCCGCACCTGCTGGTCGACACGCCGGCGGGCGATCGGCTGACGCTGTGGGACACGCCCGGCTTCGGCGACAGCCAGCGGCTCGCGCGGCGCCTTGCGCAGGCGGGCGATGCGCTCGGATGGCTGCTGGCGCAGACGTGGGACCGTTTTCGCGACCGCCCGTTCTGGTCGAGCCAGCTTGCGGTGCGCCATGTGCGCGACCGCTCCGACGTCGTGCTGTACCTGGTCAACGCGGCCGAGTCGCCGGAAGCCGCCGGCTACGTCGCGCCGGAGATGCGGATCCTCGATTGGGTCGGCAAGCCGGTCGTCGTGCTGCTGAACCAGCTCGGGCCGCCGCGGCCGCCGGCCGACGAGGAACGCGAGGTGCAGGCATGGCGGCGCCAGCTCGACAGCGCTGCGCAGGTGCGCGCCGTGCTCGCGCTCGACGCGTTCGCTCGCTGCTGGGTCCAGGAGGCCACGCTGCTGCGCGCGATCGAGCCGCTGCTGCCGCCGTTCAAGCGCGACGGATACCGGCGCCTCGTCGACGCGTGGCTGCGGCGCCGGCGCGCGACGTTCGACGATTCGATCGGAGTCCTCGCCGAGCGCGTTGCGCGCGCGGCGACCGACCTGGAGCCGCTGCCCGCGGAGAGCCTGCTCGACCGGATGCGCAACGCGGTCGTTGCGGTCGCCGCGAAGACCACGGGCACCGCCGGTGCGGACACCCCGAAGCGGATCGCGATGCGTCGTCTGGCCGAGCGTGTCGACGCCGACATCCGGCAGGGGACTGATCGGCTGATCGCGCTGCACGGCCTGCAGGGGCACGCGGCCGGCGAGATCCTGGCGCGTCTGTCGGAGCACTACGCGGTGCACGAGCGGCTCGACGAGAGCAAGGCGGCGGCGCTCGGCGGCGTGGTCACCGGCGCGCTCGCCGGACTCAAAGCCGATCTGGCGACCGGCGGCTTCACGTTCGGGGCCGGCATGCTGGCCGGCGGCGTCGCCGGCGCGCTGGGCGGCTTCGGGCTCGCGCGCGGCTACAACCTGATTCGCGCCGGCCATGCGCCGTCGGTCAGTTGGAGCGACGCGGCGCTGCACGAGCTCGTCGTCGCAGCGCTGCTCAACTATCTCGCGGTCGCGCATTACGGCCGCGGCCGCGGCGACTGGACCGCCTCCGAGCATCCGCCGCACTGGCGCGCGGTCGTCACCGACGTCGTGCAGCGCCGGCGCGCCGAGCTCGAGCGGGCATGGGCGCAGCGCACGTCGCCCGGCGCGGCCGCGGCGATCGAGGCGGCGCTGCGCGAGCGGTTGCGGGCGGTCGCGCTCGAGGTGCTCGAACGTCTTTATCCGGCGGCAGTTGCGTCGGCCGGCGACGTTGCAGCCGACCCGGGCGCGCGAGCCGCCGGCACGGCCGATTGATGCTGCTCGCCAACCAGGTAGCGTCAGGCGCTCGCCGGTGCCGCGATGCCCGCCGCCGCGGCCCCGAGCTCGCATCGTCGGCCGCCATGCCGACGATGCGGCCGATGTGCGACGCCAGGTACAGCGACCGCTGACCGGATTCCAGCAGCGGTACCGGGCTCCCCGAGCGCGAAACCGGAAACGCTAGCGCGTGCCGGCCACGGTGACGAACGTTCCGCACGCGAAGAACCGTCCGCACGAGTCGCGTGCCTTCAATTCGTCGAGCCATCGCTGCGCTCGCTGCGGCTCGATGCGCTCGCGCCGGATCGCATCCGACACCGCTGCTTCGAGGCCGATGCGTCCACTCCACTCGCCGAGGCTGTCGCTGAAGTACGGGTGCAGATCGACTGCAATGTCGCGCAGTCCGGCAGCTCGGAACAATGCCGGCAGGCGTCGTCCGCTCCAGCCGTTGGGAACGCGGTCGGCGACCGTCTCGAGGACCGCGCATGTCGCCTGCGCATCGGACGAGTCGATCGCGTGGGTGCCGATATCGCCCTCGGTCGCGACGACGCGGCCATCCGGCCGCGTCACGCGAAGCATCTCCGCAACCGCACGGGATGGATCGCGCACGAACATCAGCACCCGGTCGCAGCGGGTCGCGTCGAAAGCGGCATCGCCGAACGGCAACCGGACCGCGTCCGCGCAGTGGAATTCGACCGGCCAGCGCGCCGGGTCGAAGCGCCGCTGCGCCTCGGCAATCATCGCGCGGCTCGAATCGATCCCGACGATGCGCCCGCCGCTTCCGATCCGTTCGGCGAGCCGCGGCACGGCGGCACCGTGCCCGCAGCCGACGTCGAGCAGCGCGCTGCCCGCCTGCAGCTGCAACAAGTCCAGGCCGCGGTCGATCATCGAAGCGAACGCCTTGGCGAAGGCATCGAGATGCTCGAACAGCAGCGACTGATCTTGCGCCGCGTCGGCATCGCGATAGCTGGCGATGCTGAAGGAGGGGCCGGTCGACGCGGCGTCTGCGCGATGCGCAGCGTTCGTCATGGTTTCGCCCTCAGTCCAGTTTGATGTTCGAAGTCCGGATCACGTTGCCCCACCGTTCAGCCTCCTGTCGGATGAACGCCCGGGTGGCCGCGGGTGTGCTCCCGACCGGCTGAAGGGTCATGTCCCGCAGCCTGGCCGCTACCCCCGGCTCGCGCAGGACTTCGCCGATCATCTGCGAGAGCTTGTCAGCCAACGCTTGCGGCGTTCCGGGCGGCGCAACGATCGCGTACCACGTCGTCGACACGAAACCGGGGATCGACTCGGCGATCGTCGGCACGTCGGGCAGCGCCGAATGGCGCTCCGCGGACGCCACCGCCAGCACTTTCAGCGCGCCACGGCGCAGGTGCGGCAGCGCGTCCGCGATGTTGAGGAACATCAGGTCGACTCGTCCTGTGGACAGGTCGGGTATCGCCGGCGCGATTCCCTTGTAAGGGACGTGGACCAGCGGTGCGCCCGTCAGCGACTTGAGCAGCTCGGCGGCCAAGTGCGGCGTGCCGCCGTTGCCGGTCGACGCATAGGAGAGGCCCTTGGGCTGGCGTTTCGCGTAGGCGATCAACTCGTCGACGTTCGAGACCGGAAGCGTCGCCGGCACCGCCAGCACGTTCGCCGCACTTGCGATGACGGTGATCGGTACGAAGGCTGCCGGATCGAAGCCAAGCCGCGGAAACAGGCTCTCGTTGATGGCCAACGGCGGCGGCGGCGCTGCGAGCAGCGTGTGGCCGTCGGGCCGGGCGGCTGCGGCCGCTTCGCTGCCGACGTTCCCAGTTCCGCCGGGGCGGTTCTCGATCACGATCGGTTGCCCGAGCCGAATTGCGAGCTTCTCGGCCACGATGCGCGGCAGCACGTCAGCCATGCCGCCGGGTGGGAACGGGACGATGATCCGGATCGGCCGATCCGGGAACACGTCGTTCGCGAGCACGGCCGGCGAGAAGGTCGCGGCGAGCGCTGCGATCAGGCCGAGCAGGGTCCGGCCGGAAGAGGTTGCGCTCATCGATGTCTCCGGTGAATGGATGTGCTCGAATTCTGGCGGGCCGTCGAGCCGCGCACATGAGGCGGATGTCCCGGCCGGTTGCCGGGCATCTTCGTGCGGCGCTCGGGAATGCGTGACCCGTGTCCCGCCTCCAGGTGCGCCGGGGAGTTGCGTCAGAGCGGCCCGTGCAACCCGATCCCCGCCTGGTGCGCGCGGACGATCGCCTGCGAGCGCGTCCTGACGCCGAGCTTGGACAGGATCACCGAGACGTTGTTGCGAACGGTCTTCGAGCTGATCTCGAGACGCTCGCCGATCGTGGCGTTGTCCAAACCTTCGGCGACCAACACGAGCACCTGCCGCTCTCGCCGGGTCAGCTCCGCGAACCAGCGCTCGGCGACAGCGGCGTGCCGATCGTCCGGCGCGGACAAGAAGCCGTCGATCTCGCTGGTCAGCCTCGCCCACGCGGGCTCGCGCTCGAGCAGCAGGTGGTTGCGGCTCTCGAGCGGGACGAAGCGTGCGTTCGGGATCATCGCCGCCAGCGCGCGTCCCTCGTCGAACGGCACCCGCGAATCGTTCCGCGAATGCAGCACGAGGGTCGGGCAAACCACCCGCGGCGCGAACTCTGTCAGATCGACCGCATGCATCGTTCGAAGGAACCTCGCCGCGTTGGCTGCAGGCGCGGACTGGCGCAGCAGCTCGTTGAACGACGCGAATTCATCGGCGGTGCCGTCGGGAAAGAACTGCGAGCTGTAGAGCTGGCGGAACGCCGGGTCGCCCCGATCCCAGCCGATCTCGATCAGCCGCAGCAGCGTCTCGCATTCCTCCGCCTGGGCCGGCGTGGTGCTGCGGGCGATGCGCCCGCGCACGAAAGAGCCCAGCAGCAACAGCCGGTTCACCCGCTCCGGATACTGCGCCGAATAAGCAACGGCGACGGCACCGCCTCCCGTGACGCCGGCAACCGCGGTGCGCGGCACTCCGCATGCGGCGATCACCGCATCCAGATCCTCGATCTGCCGCTCCAGAGAATGATCCTGCACGTCCCGATCGGACAGGCCGCAACCGCGAGGGTCGTATCGGACCAGCTGGCGCGACCGGCCCAACGCGAGCAGCAACGGCTTCCACACCGGACTGTGCCACTCCAGCTCCAGGTGCGTGCCGACATGGCACGCCCTGACGACAGGCGGACCGCTGCCGAAGGTCGCATACGCGATTCGCGTGCCATCGCGGCTGCGGCAGAAGCGGATCTGCTGATTCGGCGACATGGATCGATGTCCGGTGCCGTCACCGGGCGGGAATCTCTCGGGCACTCGCCAAAGGTAGAGCGCTAGTTTTGCCGAAGGTGGCAGTCGCTGTACAGTCCCGTCGAGGATCCTGACCCGAGGAGACGTCCCGATGAGCCAACCCGTTGCCCCGGTCCACCGCGGCGTATTCCCGATCGCTCCGACGCCGTTCGCCGATTCGGGCGAGCTCGATCTGCCCGGGCAGCGCCGCGTGCTCGACTGCATGATCGACCAGGGCGTCGACGGCATTTGCATCCTGGCGAACTATTCCGAGCAGTTCCTGCTGTCCGACGCCGAGCGCGATACGCTGCTCGACGCGTGCCTGCAGCACGTCGCGGGCCGCGTGCCGGTGATCGTCACCTGCAGCCATTTCAGCACCCGGATCGCGGTCGAGCGCGCGCGGCGGGCGCGGTCGGCCGGCGCCGCGATGCTGATGCTGATGCCGCCGTATCACGGCGCGGCGCTGCGCGCCGAAGAGCCGGCGCTGGTCGAGCAGTTCGCGCGCGTGGCCGACGCGGCGCAGCTGCCGATCATGTACCAGGATGCGCCGCTGTCGGGCGTGACGATGCCGGCGGCCGCGCTGGTGCGGCTGGCGCGCGCGGTGCCGCTGGTGCGTTATTTCAAGATCGAGGTGCCCGGCACCGCGGCGAAGCTGCGTGCGCTGATCGAGCAGGGCGGCGATGCGATCGAAGGCCCGTTCGACGGCGAGGAGTCGATCACGCTGGTCGCCGACCTCGATGCCGGCGCGACCGGCACGATGCCGAGCGCGCTCGCGCCCGACCTGATCAAGCCGGTGCTGGTGCACCATCGCGAAGGGCGCCGTGCCGAAGCGCTCGCGCAGTACGAGCGGATCCTGCCGCTGCTGAACTACGAGAACCGCCAGTGCGGGCTGCGCGCAACGAAGATCGTGATGCGCGAGGGCGGCGTCATCGCGAGCGACGCGGTGCGGCATCCGCTCGAGCCGCTGCATCCGGCCGCGCGCGCCGGGCTGATGGAGCTCGTGCGCGCGCTCGATCCGGTTGCGCTGCGCTGGGGCAAGTGAAGCGCCTGCGGAGTCGTCAGCGCCCGAGCGAATCGTAGACCGCTTTTTCGAACGCGCAGTACAGCGGCAGCGACTCGACGTCGAGAAACGGCATCAGCTGCGTCAGGTAGACGCCGCCGATGCCGCGCGCCGGATCGATCCAGAAATACGTGTTCGGCAGCCCGCCCCACATCAGGCCGCCGGCGGCGCGTCCGGTCGGCACCGGCTCGAGGTTGACCATGGCGCTCAGCCCCCAGCCTTTCGGCACGTCGGGGAAGATCTCGAGCGGATTCGACACCTCGGGCATCGTCGACGGCAGCCTCGTCACGCGGATCGCCCCGGTATGGCTGCGGGTCAGCGCGTCGGCGGTCTCGGGCGCGAGAACGCGCTCGCCGTCGAGCTCGCCGCGGTTCAGCATCATCCGCACGAATCTCAGGTAATCGCCCGCGGTCGAATACAGCCCGCCGCCGCCGAGGTCGAACTCGGTGTCCTGAACGACTTGCCAATCGGTCGCCTGCAGCGCGCCCGCCGCATCGCGCTGATGCACTTTCGCGAGCCGGCCGCGCAGCTCGGGCGTCAACCGGAATGCCGTGTCGTTCATGCCGAGCGGGCCGAGCAGGTTCTGCTTCAGGTAGTCGCCGAGCCGCAGGCCGGTTGCGAGCTCGACGATCCGGCCGACCCAGTCGATGTTGATGCCGTACATCCAGCGCTCGCCCGGATCGAAGCGCAGCACCGTCTGCAGCGCGATCAGCCGGCCGCTGCCGACGCCGGGGAGCTCGCGCTTGCGCTGGTACTGTGCGGTCGCCTCGTCCCAGATCGCGTAGCCGAAGCCGGCGGTGTGCGTCAGCAGATCGCGCAGCGTGATCGGCCGCTTCGGCGGCCGCGTCCGCGGCTCGCCGGCGTCGTCGAAGCCGTCGAGCACCTCGATCGACGCCAGCGGCGGCGCCCATCGTTGCGCAGGCGCATCGAGCGCCAGCACCCCGCGCTCGACCAACTGCATCGCCGCCGCCGCGGTCAGCGGTTTGGTCATCGACGCGATCCAGCACACGGTGTCGAGCGTCATCGGCTCCGGTGCGCCGAGCGCGCGCACGCCGAAGGCGCCCGCGTACAGCGGCCCGGCCGCGTCGGCGACCGTCGCGATCACGCCGGGGACGCGGCCGGCGTCGACTGCAGCGCCCAGCGTGGCGTCGACTGCGGCACGCAGCGACGGCGCGTTCATCGCGGGTTCGCGAACGAGTCGGGGACCCGGTACAGATAGATCACTGCGGTGCCCACGCCGGTCACGCGTTTCTTCTCCTCGATCTGCAGCGTGCGGTGCGCGATCGGCCGCCAGCCTTCGATCGGGTAGTCGTGCGACAGCACGCGCGCGCCCGGGCGCAGCTCGCGCTGCAGCTTCGGCGCGAGCCGGTTCACCGTTTCCTGGACCAGGTAGATCGTGACCACCGACGCCGGCGACAGGTCGGTCTCGAACAGGTCCTGCCGCATGAAGCGCGCGCGATCGGCGACATGCTCGCGCCGCGCCGCCTCGTTCGACGACGCGATCAGCGCGTCCTGGATCTCGACGCCGACGCCGCGCGCGCCGTACACCTTGGCCGCGGTCAGCACGATCCGCCCGTCGCCCGAGCCCAGGTCGATCACGAAGTCGCCGGGGCCGACGTCGGCCATCCGCAGCATCTCGGCGACGACGCTGTCGGGCGACGGCACGTAAGGGCTCGCAGCGCCGTGCGCCGTGGCGCTCGGCACCGGGTGCGGCGCGGCGCAGCCGGCGAGAACGACGGCCGCTGTCGCCGCCGATGCGAGGCCGCGCAGCGCGTTCGGCACGAACGCGAACCCGCAGAGTGCGCGCAGGCGCGCGAGAAGCTTCATGTCGTTCGAACGCGTTTTGCCGGAACCCCGGAATTCTCGTAGGCTAGCGCGACGGGTGTCAAACGCGCATCGAGGAGGCTTCGCGTGTTGCGTATGCGAGCGGTCTGGTATGAACGCACCGGTGCGGCGCACGACGTGCTGCAGTTCGGCGAGATGGATCGGCCCCAGCCGGAAGCGGGCGAGGTGCTGGTGCGGATCGCGTATTCCGGAGTCAATCCGTCGGACGTCAAGCGCCGCGCCGGCACGCGCACGCAGGGCTACGCGCCGCCGCGGATCGTGCCGAACATGGACGGCTCCGGCGTCGTCGTCGCGGTGGGCGAGGGCGTCGATCGCAAGCGGATCGGCGAGCGGGTGTGGCTGCATTCGACTGCATGGAAACGGCCGTTCGGCACGGCGGCCGAATACGCGACCACGCCGTCGCAGCGCGCGATCCCGCTGCCGGACGGCGTGCCGCTGAAAGTGGGCGCAGCGCTCGGCGTGCCGGCGCTGACTGCGCACCGCGCGGTCCACGGCTGCGGCGACGTCGCCGGCCGCACCGTGCTGGTCACCGGCGGCGCGGGGGCGGTCGGTCTGTACGCGATCCAGCTCGCGAAACGCGCCGGCGCTCGCGTGATCGCGACTGCGCGCGGCAGCGAGAAGCTCGAGCTGGTGCGACAAGCCGGCGCCGAAGCCGCGATCGATTACACGACCGAGCCGGTCGCGCAGCGGATCGCATCGATCTGCGGCACCGTCGACCACGTCGTCGACGTCGATTTCGCCGCGAACCTGGCAACGACGCTGGCGGTGCTCGCGCCGCACGGATCGATCGCGACGTATGCGTCGATGTCGGACCCCGAGCCGCGGATCCCGTTCTATTCGATGATGACGATGAACCTGCGGCTGCTGTGGGTGTTCGTCTATGAGCTGCACGCCGACACGATCGCGTCGGCTGCGTTCGACGTCAATGCGTGGCTCGCCAGCGGCACCGCGGTGCACCGCTTCGCGCAGACGTATCCGCTTCAGCGCGCAGCCGACGCGCACGTCGCGGTCGAGCAGGCCGCGTTCGGCAAGGTGGTGATCGAGGTCGCCGGCGAGAACGCCGGCGCGTGAGCGCAGACGGGGGACGAACATGCCGCAATCGGCTAGGGAAGTGATCGGTCGCGTCGGCCAGGAGGTCGGCGTGTCGCCGTGGGTCGAGATCACGCAGGAGCGCATCGACCTGTTCGCGCAGGCGACCGGCGACTTCCAGTGGATCCACGTCGATCGCGAGCGCGCGGCGGCATCGCCGTTCGGCGGCACGATCGCGCACGGCTATCTGACGCTGTCGATGGTGCCGGTGCTGATCGAGAGCACGTTCTCGTTCTCCGAGCGGAAGATGGGCGTGAACTACGGCTCGAACCGGGTGCGCTTCACTGCGCCGGTGCCGGCGGGGTCGCGGATCCGCGCCCGGTTCAGGGTGCTCGAAAACGAGCCGCTCGCCGACGGCGGCATTCAGGTCGTGTGGTCGGTGACGATGGAGCGCGAAGGCGCGGACAAGCCGGTGATGATTGCCGAGACCGTGTCGCGGCTGTATTTCTGAGCCGATGGCCGATCGCTACGACGCGGTCATCCTGGGCGCCGGCCACAATGCGCTGGTGCTGCAGGCCTATCTGGGCAAGGCCGGATTGCGCACCGTATCGCTCGAGCGGCGGCCGGTCGCCGGCGGCGGCCTGGCGACGATCGAGGATCCGCGCCATCCGGGCTTCCTGCACAACACGCATGCGTTCTTCCAGCGTGCGATCACGACGATGCCGTGGTACCGCGATCTCGAGCTCGAGCGGCACGGCGCGGTGTACATCGAGCCCGAGCTGAACGTCGCGCTGCTGACTTCCGACGGCCGCGCGCTCGAATGGTGGACCGACCCGCAGCGCACGATCGCGTCGTTCGAATCGTTCAATCCGCGCGACGCGCAGACGCTGCGGCGCTGGCGCGACGATTTCGTGCCGATCGTTCGCGACATCCTCGCGCCCGAGGCGGCTGCGCCGCCGCTGCCGCCCGAGCGCCGGCGTACGTTGCTGCAGCGCTCGGCAGCGGGCCGGCGCCTGCTCGACGCGAGCGCGCTGTCGCCGCTGGAGTTCGTGCGCCGCGAGTTCGAGGACCCGACGATCCAGGCCGGGCTGCTGTTCTTCAACGGGCTGCGCGAAGTGGATCTGCGGGTGCGCGGCTTCGGCCACCACATCGCCGCACTGCTCGCGAGCCCGGCGAAGGCGCAGATGAGCCGCGGCGGATCGGCGGCGCTCGCGCGCGCGCTCGAATCGGCAGTGCGCGAGGCGGGCGGCGAAATCCGGCTGCAGTGCGAGCCGCGCCGCATCGTCGTCGAGCGCGGCCGCGCGGTCGGCGTCGAGACGGCCGACGGCGAGCTGATCCGCGCCGACGGCTTCGTCGCGTCGTCGCTGAACCCGCAGCAGACGTTCATCGACCTGCTCGATCCGGCGTCGTTGCCGGATCCGGTGCGGGCTCGGGCGCAGGCGTTCCGCTACAACCTGATCGCGCCGCTGTTCGCGCTGAACCTGAACCTCGCCGAGCCGCCGCGTTACGCCGCTGCCCAGCAGCATCCGGAGCTCGAGCGCGCGTTCATGGTGATCATGGGCCTGGACCACGTCGACCAGTATCCCGACATCGTCCGCCACCACGAAGCCGGCACGCTCGCGCCGACGGTGATGTGGGGCGCGTGCCCGACGCTGTTCGATCCGTCGCAGGCGCCGCCGGGGCGGCACACGGCGTTCATGTGGGAGAAGACGCCGTACCGCTTGAACGGCGATCCGGCGAACTGGGACCGCGAACGCGATGCGCACGGCGCGCGGATGCTGGCGCTGTGGCGCCGCCATGCGCCGAACCTGGCCGATGCAGTGATCGACCGCTTCGTGCGCTCGCCGCTCGACGTCGAGCGCACGTTGCCGAACATGCAGGCCGGCGATCTGCTGATCGGCGCGTTCACCGACGGGCAGATCGGCTACGACCGGCCGTTTCGCGGCGCCGGCGAGTACCGCGCGCCGGGCATCGATGCGCTGTACCTGTGCGGTTCGGCCAGCCACCCGGGAGGGAACGTCACCGGCCTGCCGGGGTACAACGCGGCGCAGGTGATCCTGTCGGATCGGGGGCTGCGAGCCGACTGGATGCCGCCGCGAATCGACCAGCGGCTCGCGGCGCTGGCCTAGGGTCGCGACGGCAGCAATTGCCGTTTGCCGATGCGCGGCATAGTATTCCATGGCATGGCAACGTCCCCACGCCTCGGTGCCGCGGCGCATGCGCCGCGGCCCGTTTCGCCTGCGCGTTCGGCGGAACGGTCACCGGTGCGGGCGGTGCAGCGCGCATTCGAGCTCCTCGGGCTGCTCGGCGACGACCCGGAATCGGCGACGCTCTCCGAGCTCGCGCGGCGCAGCGGCTTGCCGACCAGCACCGCTGCGCGACTGCTCGCCACGCTCGAGGCGACCGAGTTCGTGCAGCGCGAGCGCGACGGCCGATATGTGCCGGGGCTGCGACTGGCGCAGCTCGGGCTCGGCGCGCTGCGCCGCTCCCGGCTGTACGACCTCGCCGAGCCGCATCTGCATCGACTGGTCGATGCGACCAGCGAAACGGCGAACCTGGCGGTCCGCGCCAGCGCGACCGAGTGGATCTACTTGCGGCAGGTGATGAGCCGCCAGGCGATCCGCTACACGTCCTGGATCGGCCGGATGCTGCCGCTCGGGTCGACCGCGGTCGGCGCGGCGTTGCAGGGCGAGGTCGGCAGCGAAGGGTTCGTCGTGCGCCGCGGCGGTCTGGAGCCCGACGTCACGTCGGTGGCCGCGCCGGTGCGCGACGCCGACGGCGCGGTGGCCGGCGCGTTGAACATCGTCGGGCCGTCGTACCGGATCGACGAGAGGGCGGCGAATCGCTTCGGACGATCCGTCGCCGAACAGGCGCGGCTGCTGTCGGCGCAGCTGAGCATGTCGGCCCAGCGCGAGGCGTTGCCGGCGCTTGCGTTGCAGGCTTCTTCGAAGGAGACGCGAACATGACGGATCTGTCGGTACCGGTCGCGCAGCGCACGATCCGCGCGCCGCGCGGCCCCCAGATCAGCGCCCGCAGCTGGTTGACCGAGGCGCCGTTGCGGATGCTGATGAACAACCTCGACCCCGAGGTGGCCGAACGCCCGCAGGACCTGGTCGTCTACGGCGGCATCGGCAAGGCCGCGCGCAACTGGGAATGCTTCGATGCGATCGTGCACACGCTGCGGCGGTTGCGCGACGACGAGAGCCTGCTGGTGCAGTCGGGCAAGCCGGTCGGCGTGTTCCGCACGCACGCCGATGCGCCGCGGGTGCTGATCGCGAACTCGAACCTGGTTCCGCATTGGGCGACCTGGGAGCACTTCAACGAGCTCGACCGGCGCGGCTTGATGATGTACGGGCAGATGACGGCCGGCTCGTGGATCTACATCGGCAGCCAGGGCATCGTGCAGGGAACGTACGAGACGTTCGCCGAGGCCGGGCGCCAGCATTACGGCGGCGACTGGGCCGGCCGCTGGATCCTGACCGCCGGCCTGGGCGGCATGGGCGGCGCGCAGCCGCTGGCCGCGACGATGGCCGGCGCATCGCTGCTGGCGATCGAATGCGACGCATCGCGGATCGACATGCGGTTGCGCACCGGATACCTCGACGAGCGCGCCGACACGATCGATCAGGCGCTCGAGCGGCTGACGCGCGCCGAGCGCGAGCGCCGGGCGGTGTCGATCGGCTTGCTCGGCAATGCCGCTCAGCTGGTGCCGCTGCTGCTCGAGCGAGCGCGCGCCGGCGGGCCGCGCCCGTCGCTGGTCACCGACCAGACGTCCGCGCACGATCCGGCCAACGGCTATCTTCCCGAAGGCTGGACGATCGAGCGCTGGCTCGACGAGCGCAAGCGCGATCCGCGACAGGTCGCCGATGCCGCGCGGCGCTCGATCGTCCGGCACGTGCAGGCGATTCTCGGCTTCAAGGAACTCGGCGTGCCGTGCGTCGATTACGGCAACAACATCCGCCAGGAGGCGAAGAATGCCGGTCTCGACGGCGCATTCGGCTATCCCGGCTTCGTGCCGGCGTACGTGCGGCCGCTGTTCTGCACCGGCAAGGGGCCGTTCCGCTGGGCGGCGCTGTCGGGAGATCCGCAGGACATCGCCCGCACCGACGAAAAGCTGCGCGAGCTGTTCCCGCACGACCGGTTCCTGAACCAGTGGCTGGATCTCGCGGGCAAGCGGATCCGCTTTCAGGGGCTGCCGGCGCGGATCTGCTGGCTCGGGCTGGGCGATCGGCACAAGGCGGGACTGGCATTCAACGACATGGTGCGCAGCGGCGCGCTGAAGGCGCCGATCGTGATCGGCCGCGACCATCTGGACAGCGGCTCGGTCGCGAGTCCGAACCGCGAGACCGAGCGGATGAAGGACGGCACCGATGCGGTATCGGACTGGGCGTTGCTGAACCTGATGCTGAACTGCGCGAGCGGCGCGACCTGGGTGTCGTTCCATCACGGCGGCGGCGTCGGAATCGGCTATTCGCAGCACGCCGGCATGGTGATCGTCTGCGACGGCACCGACGCGGCCGCGCGCCGCATCGAGCGGGTGCTGTGGAACGATCCGGCCAGCGGCGTGATGCGGCATGCCGATGCCGGTTACGACGACGCGATCGACTGCGCGCGCCGCTTCGGCCTGGATCTGCCGATGGTCCGCTGATGGAGGCGTTCCGCCATCGACCCGGCGCGACGCCGCTGCTGGTGTCGATCCCGCATGCGGGCACGCACGTGCCCGACGAGTTGCTCGCGCGGATGACGCCGGCGGCGCGCGCGCTGCCCGATACCGATTGGCACCTGGAGCGGCTGTACGACTTTCTCGACGCGATCGGCGTGTCGGTGCTCGCGGCCACGCATTCGCGCTACGTCGTCGACCTGAACCGTCCGCCGGACGACGCGAACCTGTATCCGGGGCGCGATACCACCGGCATCGTGCCGCTGGACACGTTCGCGCTCGAGCCGATCTACATCGAAGGCGCCGAACCCGACGACGCGGAGCGGCGGCATCGGATCGACCGCTATTGGCGCCCGTATCACGATCGGCTCGCGCAGGCGCTGGTCGAGCTGCAGGCGCGACACGGCGTGGCGCTGCTGTGGGATGCGCATTCAATCGCGTCGGTGGTGCCGCGCTTCTTCGAAGGCCGGCTGCCGGACCTGAACCTGGGCACCGCCGACGGCCGCTCGTGCGATCCGAGAATCGGCGCGAGACTGCTGGCGCTGGCGCAGCGAAGCGGCTACAGCGCGGTGCTGAACGGCCGCTTCAAGGGCGGGTACATCACGCGCCAGTACGGGCGTCCCGGCGACGGCGTGCATGCGGTGCAGCTCGAGCTGTCGGAGGCGACCTACATGGACGAGCACGCGCCTTATGCATTCCGCGACGAGCTCGCCGAGCGGATCCGCCCGACGCTGCGCGCGATGCTCGACGCGCTGCTCGAATTCGGAGCCTGACCGTCCGCAGCATGAACCGGTATTTCGCGACCGATGCGTTGCTGCCGGCAGGCTGGCGCCGCGACGTCACGATCGACGTCACCGATGGCGGCGACATTGCGGCCGTCGGTGTTTCGACATCGCAGCCGCGCGAGGCCGTGCGGCTGGCGGGCCCGGTGATGCCGGGGATGGCGAACCTGCATTCGCACGCGTTCCAGCGCGCGATGGCGGGCCTGACCGAGGTGCGCGAGTCGCCGTCCGACGATTTCTGGAGCTGGCGCGAGCTGATGTACCGGTTCGTCGCGCGGCTGACGCCCGAGCTCGCGCACGACGTCGCCCGCCACCTGTACGTCGAGATGCTGCGCAACGGATACACCGCGGTCGCGGAGTTCCACTACGTGCACAACGATGCCGACGGGCAGCGCTACGCCGACGATGCGCAGATGCTGCTGGCGCACCTGACCGCAGCGCGCGAAGCCGGCCTCGCCGCGACGATGCTGCCGGTGCTCTACCGCTGGTCGAACTTCGGCTGCAAGCCGCTGCAGCCGCGCCAGCGCCGCTTCGACACCGACCCCGCGCGGGTGCTGGCGATGGTCGACGCGGTCCGGCGCGAAGCGTCTCGCGATCCGGACGTTCGCGCCGGCGTCGCGCCGCACTCGCTGCGCGCGGTCGATCCGGGCTCGCTGCGGGAGCTGCTGGCCGGCATCGCCGCGATCGACGCATCGGCGCCGGTCCACGTGCATGCTGCCGAGCAGGTCCGCGAAGTCGACGATTGCATCGCCGCGACCGGGCTGCGGCCGGTCGAATGGCTGCTCGCGACGCAGCCGGTCGATGCGCGCTGGTGCCTGGTGCATGCGACGCAGATGACTGCGCAGGAAACCGATGCGCTGGCGCGCAGCGGCGCGATTGCCGGCCTGTGCCCGAGCACCGAGGGCAACCTCGGCGACGGCGTGTTTCCGCTGCTGGCCTATCGCGCCGCCGGCGGCCGCTACGGCATCGGCGGCGACAGCCACGTGTCGCGCGACCCC
>DATLGW010000662.1:0-2422 GCA_035540315.1 Burkholderiaceae bacterium
GTTCTACCGGGTCCGCGAGCGCTGCCGCGCGCACGGCGCACGCCTGCTGGTCAGCAGCCGCCACCCGCCGTCGTATTGGCGGGCTGCCGACGGCGTGCACCTGACTGCCGCCGACCTGGCTGCGGCGCGCACGCGGCCGCCGCTGCCGCTGGTGGCCGCGTCGTGCCACGATTCATCCGAGCTGGAGCGCGCCGGCGCGCTCGGTTGCGACTTCGCGGTGCTGGGGCCGGTGCGGGCGACCCCGAGCCATCCGCAGCAGCCGCCGCTGGGCTGGCAGCGGTTCGCGCAGCAGATTGCGCTGACGCCGGTACCGGTCTATGCGCTGGGCGGCTTGCAGCCGGCGCACCTGCCGCAGGCAGCCGCCTGCGGCGCGCACGGCATCGCGATGCTGCGCCACGCGTGGCGCTGAGCGGGGCGCCCTGCGATTCAGTCGTTGCGCGGCGGGCGCGCGGGCGGCGGATCGCCGCCGTCGTCGGGCTCCTGGTCCTGAGCCGGAATCGAATACTGCTCGGTCGCCCAGGCGCCGAGGTCGATCAGCTTGCACCGCTCCGAGCAGAACGGACGCCAGCGGTTCGAGGCTGCGAACTCGGTCTTGCGGCCGCAGGTCGGGCAGTCGACGACAGTGACCATCGGCGAGCGGGCCGCGCTACAGGTTGCACAACGCCAACTCGAAGTCGACGTTGCCCTCGAACGGCCGCGGCCGCATGTCGCCGCCCTGCGTGGTGAAGCGGATCCACAGCATGTACTTGTTCGCCGAGATCTCCGGAATCGCTCCGATCGCCGGATCGACCCGCACCTGCAGCATCTGGTACGGCTTGCCCCCGAGCGTCTGCTGGTAGCTGCCCTGGTTCGTCGTCAGCTGCTGGCGCTGCGCCGACTCGCGCAGCAGCCCCAGCACGATCTGCAGCGCGTCGCGCAGCGGCCGGAACGGCATGCCCCACGCGTTCACGTCGCGCAGGCGCTCCTCGGCATCGCGGTGCTGCCAGGCCCAATACGACGGCAGGTCGAATTCGCAGGCGCCGCCGGCGATGATCGCGCGGCTGCGGATGCTCATCAGCCAGTCGTTGTCGCGCAGATGCTGGCCGGTCTTGCCGGCGGCTGAGTTCAGCGCCTGCGCCGCGCGATCGATTTCCGCGAGCACGCGGTTCAGCGCGTCGGCGGACACGTCCGGATTGTCGCGGAACACCTGCAGCGTCTGGCGCTGCCGCTCGAGCTCCTGCAGCAGATCCGACTTCAGGTCCGCGCGCGACGTGACCTCGAGGATGTCGAACAGCGTCGAGATCGCGACGTGATGCTCCATCGGGTGCGACATCACCGCGAAGTGGTCGAACCGCAGGAACAGGTCCTCGAGCCGGAGCAACGTGCGGATTCGCTCGTTGAGCGGATATTCGTAAAGAATCAAAACGCGCTCGTCGTCTTCTCGCCGTTTTCGGTGAACCGGGCCAGGGTCGGGTCGGTCTGGAGCGAGACCTCGGGGCGATTGTTACTCATTCGCGCGGCGATGACAAACGCCCGCCGCGCGACCCGTTATCGTTCGGACGCGAGCCGGCAATACTTCGCGTGCAACCGGTCGACCTGCGCGGGCAGCGCAGCGGGGTCGCCGGAGTTGTCGATCACGTCGTCGGCGAGCGCGAGCCGCTGCTCGCGGCTCGCCTGCGCGCGCAGGATCGCGTCGACCTGTGCGCGCTCGAGTCCGCTGCGCCGGATCACGCGGTCGATCTGCGTGTCGCGGGGCACGTCGACGACCAGCACGCGATCGGCGCGGTCACGCCATGCACCGGTCTCGGCCAGCAGCGGCACGTCGACGATCACGTACGGCGCGCCGGCGGCGGCTGCGATCGCGGCATCGCTGCGCTGCCGGATCATCGGATGCAGCAGCGCCTCGAGCCGCTGCCGCGCCGTCGGGTCGGCGAACACGCGGGCGCGCATCGCGGCGCGGTCGAGTCCGCCATCGGGGCCGATCGCGGCGTCGCCGAATTCGCTGCGGATTTTCTCGATCGCCGCGCCGCCCGGCGCGGTCAGCTCGCGCGACAGCGCGTCGGAGTCGACCAGCGCGGCGCCGCGCTCGACGAACAGCGCGGCCACCGTGCTCTTGCCGCTTCCGATTCCGCCGGTCAGCGCGACCAGGAACGGCCTCATGGCGGCGCTACGAAAGCCCGAACAAACCCGCCAGCGGCCCGGCGAAGTACAGCGCGAGCAGACCGGCGCCGGCCAGGTACGGCCCGAACGGGATCGGCACGTCGCGCCGGTGCGCGCGCAGCGCGATCAGCGCCAGCCCGACCGCGGCGCCCACCGCCGACGACAGCAGGATGATCGCCGGGATCGCCTGCCAGCCGAACCAGGCGCCCAGCGCCGCGAGCAGCTTGAAGTCGCCGTAGCCCATGCCTTCCTTGCCGGTCACGAGCCGAAACAGCCAGTACAC
>DATLGW010000663.1:0-11082 GCA_035540315.1 Burkholderiaceae bacterium
GTTCGGGGCGATCGAAATCGTCGGAAGCGTCCGCAATATCCCGGCAGAACGGGCAGGGCCGTTCATCGCAGATGGACGAATCGGAGCCGGACGCGGCGCCGTCGGCGCCGGAATGCCCGTTCGACATGCCGTGGTGTGCAACTCGGGCCGCAGCCTCGAGGTGCCCATCCGGGTCGGCACCGGTACCGGCCGCTGCGACCGCCGGGGCGGTGCCGGTGATTGCCGGCAGGCAGATGAGGATCGCGATCAGCCACAGTGCGGTGCTGCGGACCAGACGCGTGCTCATTGCGCCATTCTAGGCCCGCGGCCCTCTGCCGAACAACCGGAGCAAGCCACAGCGCATGGCTGGTGTGGCCATCACCGGCAATTTCCACGCCGCGCGCCCGTAGCGCGACGGCTGGGGAGTGGAACCATTCGCGTTCCGCGGGCGTCACTCGGTAACCGGTGCCGAAACATCGGCGCCGCCATCCAATGGAGACACACCCATGGCCATTCAGACCTCGAATACGTCGGTGCTCGACACGGTTGCGCTGGAGCAGAAGGTCAAATCGATGTATCGCGACGTCGCGCTGCAGCCGGACGGCGAGTTCCACTTCGAGATGGGTCGCGCGCTCGCCGAGCGCCTCGGTTACGACCGCACTGCGCTCGACGGGGTGCCGGCCGACGCGATACGTTCGTTTGCCGGCGTCGGGCACTACTTCGATCTGGCTCGGATCCGCTCCGGCGAAACAGTCGTCGACCTGGGAAGCGGCTCGGGAATGGACAGCTTCCTGGCCGCGCGTGCGGTCGGTCCCGACGGCAAGGTGATCGGCATCGACATGACCGACGAGCAACTGGCGAAGGCCGAGCGGCTGCGCGCGCAATTCGGGTTCGACAACATGACGTTTCGCAATGCGTACATCGACCAGACCGGCCTGTCCGCCGGTTCGTGCGACGTCGTCATCAGCAACGGCGTGATCAATCTCGCGCCGGACAAGGCTGCGGTGTTCCGCGAGGCAGCGCGTCTGCTGCGCACCGGCGGGCGGCTCGCGCTGGCGGACATCGTCACGGAGAAGCCCCTTCCCGAGGGCATCAGCTGCGATGCGACGCTGTGGGCCGCATGCATCGGCGGCGCGATGCAGGTCGACGCATACGTCGCTGCGATCGAGGCGGCGGGGCTGCGCGTCAGCGAGCTTCGCGACAACCCGCAATACCAATTCATCTCGTCGAATGCGACGAACGCATCGAGCAAGTTCGGCGTCAAGAGCATTTCGCTGCTAGCGACGAGGACATGATCGTGCCCCAGCACATGGGCGAACCAGCGTTCGCCACCGATTGACGTGCGTCAGCGAGCCCGAGGGGAGGACGTATGGACATCGAGCAGCGCGTCGCCGCGCACTACGGTCGCAGCGAACTTGCAGGCGCCATCGTCGACGCGCTGCAGCAAGCAGGAATCGACATCTCACGACTGCGCCCGTCCGATCTGGCGGCCGTTGACGAATTCCACATTCGCGGTGCCGAGGCAACCGCTGAGCTGCTCGCGCAGATGGATCTGCAGAGCGGTCAACAGGTTCTGGATGTCGGCAGCGGGCTCGGCGGTCCGTCACGACAGATCGCAGACGAGTTCGGATGCCAGGTCGTCGGTATCGACATCACGGCAGACTACTGCCAGTGCGCAGCGACGCGGCGTGCATTTCCCGGTGCCCTGGGCGCTGGATCGGTCCACCAGCTTCCTCGTCACGCCGGCGGCGCTACGCCGCCTGCTGCACTCGGCCGGCTTCGAGATCCTGGACTGGCGCGACACCAGCGAGCAGGGACGCGCGTGGTTCATCGCGGTGCAGCAGCGGATCGAAAAGCAGGGGCCGCCTCCGATTGGATTTCACCTGCTGCTCGGGCCGAGTTTCGCCGAGATGGCACGCAATCAGGTGCGCAACCTCGCCGGGCAGCGGATCATCCCGACCCAGATCGTCTGCAAGCGGTCCGACTGAGCACAGCCGAGGCGGCGGTGCCGCTGCCACCAGCATGGTGCGTTGCGTGTTGACCCGCCAAGGGGACGGGCGCAGCATCTGCCCGTCCGGGGTGCGTGTACGTGCGCCCCAATTCCCCAACCGGTGAGGCAGATGCCTGCTACCGATGCGCGGACCGACGCCGCGCAGTCGACCGGCCCGGCGGCCCCGCCGCCGCTCGCGACGATTCCGCCGCCCGCGACGATTCCGCCGCTGCGCCTGGCATGGATCCTAGTCGCTGCGGCGTTCGCAACAGCAGGGTTCGTGCTCGCGGTCTGGTGGCTTATCGCTGCGTTCGCGCTGTTCTAGCAGTGCCCGCCGCAGGTCATTCGGAGCCGAGTCCGTCGCGCGACGACAGCGAATAGTCGTAGTTGCTCTTGCCGCCGTCGGCTGCGGCTTCAGCCGCCATCTCGTGCAGCAGGCGGGTCGCGACCGCCTCGACCGGTTGCGTCGGGTCGATCGGGACCGTGCGAAACGACAGACGATGGAAGACCCACAGCATCGCGCCGGCGACGCGATAGTTGCCCACGACCTTCTTGCCCCTGACCTTGATGCTGAGGTGGGTCGACTTGCTGGCGCCAGGCGGGCTTCGCATTTCACATTCCGGGCGGCAACGTCGTCGCCGCTTCCGGGGTCCTTTGGGGCTCGGGCTCCCACTATACGCTCACTGCCGAACCCGGGGCGTCATTGCACGCATCCCCCTAAGCTCAGCCGAATTTCTTCGTTGGTCACGGGCGGTCGCGCCGCTATCGTGCGCCGATGCCCGAACTGCCTGATCCGGAACATCCCGCCGTGCGCAGCGTGTCCGAACGCGCTGGCGGCGCCGGCCGCGTTTCCCTCGTGGGCGCCGGACCCGGCGATCCGGAGCTGCTGACGCGGCGGGCGTGGCGCGTGCTGGGCGAGGCCGACGTCGTGCTGCACGACACGCTGGTCGACCCGAGGCTGCGCGACGCCGCGCCGGCCGCACGCTGGATCGCCGTCGGCAAGCGCTTCGGCCGCGCATCGACGGACCAGCGCTTCATCAACCGGCTGATCGTGTCGTATGCGCGGCAAGGCCGCACCGTCGTGCGACTGAAGGGCGGGGATCCGTCGATCTTCGCGCGTGCGTCCGAGGAAATTGCGGCGTGCCGCGCCGCCGGCGTGCCGGTCGACGTGGTCCCAGGCGTCACGGCCGCCTGCGCCGCGGCAGCCGACCTGCAGGCGAGCCTGACGCTGCGCGGGGTGGCCCGCAGCGTCGCATTCGTCACGCCGCGCGTCGGGCATGGACAGCTGGGGGGCTCGGGCTGGATCGATGCCGCAGTCGCCGCCGATACGGTCGCGTTGTACATGGCGGGCGCCGAGCTGTCTTCGGTTGCCGAGCAGCTGATCGGCGCCGGGCGGCCCCCGCGGACGCCGGCGTGCGTCGTCGAGAACGCGGGCGGCCGCGGATTGCGGCTGGTGACGACGCTGGCCGCGCTGCGCGACGTCCAGGGGTTCGCCGCGCAGGGGCCGGTGATCGTGCTGGTCGGCAACGCGCTCGCGGCAGTGCCGATCGACGAGCAGCGTCCGGACATTGCGCCGGCCGTTCGCGCAGCCGCGCCGGACCGGATGCTCGGGCCGACGCCTCGCACTGCGCCGCCGGCCGCGCTCGCAGCTCGATGAGCACTGCGCTCTTTTTCTTCGCGCACGGATCTCGCGACGCCCAGTGGTGCGCGCCGGTCGAGCGGATCGCGCAGCGGGCGCGTGCCGAGCATGCGGGAGCCGTGCGGATCGCATTTCTCGAACACAGCGAGCCGTCGCTCGCGGACGCCTGCGACGCGGCGATCGCTGCAGGTGCATCGCGGATCGTGGTCGTGCCGCTGTTCATTGCGGCAGGGGCGCATTTGCGTGAGGACCTGCCGCGACTGACGGCAGCCGTCGCTCGCCGTCATCCGGGCGTCGAGCTGCGGGTCGCCGAGGCAGCCGGCGAAGCTGAAATCGTCCAGCAGGCGCTGGTGGCATTCGCAACCCGCGCAGCGAGCATCGGGAACTGACTCATGTACATCTACGACGCGGTCGATCAGCAGCTCGTCGACGAGCGAGTCGCGCAGTTTCGCGACCAGACGCGCCGGTTTCTCGACGGACGCCTGTCCGAGGACGACTTCCGGCCGTTACGGCTGCAAAACGGGCTGTATGTTCAGAAGCACGCGCCGATGCTGCGGGTAGCGATTCCATACGGTCTGCTATCGGCGGTGCAGCTGCGGGCACTCGGATCGATCGCGCGGCGCTACGACCGAGGCTATGCCCATTTCACGACCCGCCAGAACCTGCAGCTCAATTGGCCGCGGCTCGAGGATGTCCCGCAGATCCTCGCCGAGCTCGCTTCGGTGCAGATGCACGCGATCCAGACTTCGGGGAACTGCGTCCGCAATACCACGACCGACCATCTCGCCGGGATCGCGGAGGACGAGCTGGTCGATCCGCTGGTCTGGTGCGAGCTGATCCGCCAGTGGTCGACGCTGAATCCGGAATTCGCGTTCCTGCCGCGAAAATTCAAGATCGCCGTCAGCGGCAGTCCGGCCGATCGCGCCGCGACTGCAGTCCACGATATCGGGGTGCATGCAACCCGTTCGGCATCGGGTGAAATCGGGTTCCGGGTTCTGGTGGGCGGCGGGCTGGGGCGAACGCCGATCCTGGGCCATGTGATCCGCGACTTCCTGCCGTGGCGCGATCTGTTGAGCTACCTGGAATCGATCCTGCGGGTCTACAACCGCCATGGCCGGCGCGACAACAAGTACAAGGCTCGAATCAAGATCCTGGTGCGCGATCTGACGCCAGCCGTGTTCGCCCACCAGGTCGAGGCCGACTGGGTCGCGCTGCGGGGCCACGCTGCGGCGCTGGACGAGGCCGCGGTGAGCCGCGTCGAGGCCCGCTTCACGCGTGCTGCGTACGAAACGCTGCCGGCGCACGACCCCCGGCTCGATCGGCGGCTCGATGCGGCGAGTGCCGCGGATCCGCGCTTTTCACGCTGGCTGCAACGAAACGTGCACCGCCACCGGGTTCCCGGTTATGCAGCCGTCACGCTGTCGCTGAAGCGCACCGGCGTGCCCCCCGGCGACGTGACGTCGGATCAGATGGATGCGATTGCCGCGCTCAGCGAAAGGTTCGGGTTCGGCGAGCTGCGCGTGACGCACGAGCAGAATTTGTTGCTGCCGGACGTGCGTCGCAGCGAGCTGCCGCAACTGTGGAGCGAGTTGCTCGCGCTGGGGCTGGCGACGCCGAACGTGGGTCTGTTGACGAACATCGTCAGCTGCCCCGGCGGCGACTTCTGCTCGCTCGCCAATGCGGTCTCGATTCCGGTGGCCGAAGCGATCCAGCGTCGGTTCGACGACCTGGATTTCCTGCACGATCTGGGCGAGCTCGATCTGAACATCTCGGGCTGCATCAACTCGTGCGGCCATCACCATGTCGGGCACATCGGCGTCCTCGGCGTCGACAAGAACGGCGAGGAGTGGTACCAGGTCACGATCGGCGGTTCCCAGGGCACCGCGACCGATCCGGCTGCGATCGGTCGGATCATCGGCCCGTCGTTCGCTCGCGACGAGGTGCCGGACGTGATCGAAAGACTGATCGCATGCCACCTGATGCACCGGGACAGCGACGCCGAACGATTCATCGATACGGTCCGGCGCATCGGAGTCGAACCCTTCAAGCGCTTCGTCTATGGCAATCCTGATTCGACGCAGCGGGCGGCAGCCCGATCCATGGCGGCTTGCTGACGCTGCGGCCGACGCCGCGGCTGGGGCCGGATCGCCGGCGGCTGCCGCGCTGCCGCCGCAAGGCGATTGGATCGTGCCGCGGGCACAGCTGGGGGCTGCGCTGTGCGAGCAGCCGCGTCGATCCGGTCGGCTCGGCGTGCTGCTCGAGCCGCAGGACGATCCGCTCGAGCTGACGCCGCTGATCGGCGCACTGTCGCTGGTGGCGGTCCGCTTTCCGCAGTTCACCGACGGGCGCGGCTACTCGGCTGCCCGGCTGCTGCGCGATCAGGTCGGTTGGACCGGCGAGCTGCGCGCCGTAGGCGACGTGCTGCGAGATCAGATATGGCTGCTCAGCCGCTGCGGTTTCGATTCGTTCGCGCTGCGCGAAGATCAGGACCCCGACGATGCGATCCGGGCCTTCGACGACTTCAGCGTCAGCTATCGGTTCCGGGCCGACGGGCGCTAGACTATCGCGCCGCCGCAGGGTGCGGCGTCGCACGATCGTCACCGGGAGATTCCATGAATCCGTCTGTCGCGAGGTCTGGCGCTGGATTGTCTGCGGCCGCATTGTGTGCGGCGCTGCTCGTCGGCTGCGCAACCGCAACCACGGAAAAAACGCTGCAGGACCGGGGCGTGCAGCCGCTCTCCGAGGGCGAGCTGCGGGAAATGCACGCGCGGCCGCGACTGATCACGTTCGTGAACCCCCAGAACGTCACCAGCCAGCTCGAAACGGCGCCCGACGGCCTGATCATCGCATCGGGCCCGAGCGGCACGACGACCGGGAGTTATCGGATCGACGGCAACCGGTTCTGCTCGAGCTTCCCGCAGCGCGATGCCGGGCGGGAGGTCTGCACTCGGCTGTACCCGACCGGCACCCAAGAATTCCAGGCCTTCGGCGCCGGCGGGGAGTACCGGGGCAGGTCGCGCTACACCGACTGACGCGCTGCTACTTGCACAGGCCCAGGATCGCTTCCTGCTGAGTGCATGCGGCGGCCGGCCGGCGCGGCGCCGCAGCGGCGGCCGCCGGTGCCTTGCTCGCGGCAATGCAACTGCGCAGCTCGCGGGCGGTCGGCCGGTAGTAGCTCCAGCCGCGGCCCAGGTCCGGCAGCGCAAGCTCGACCTCCTTCCACTTCGGATGGCCGTGCTTCTGCAGCGCGTCGAAATTTCGGCACAGCGAACGCGCAAAGCGCGTCATCTGGATCTGCGTCGCTTCGGCTTCGTAATCGAACGTGACCAGGAAAGCCTTGACGGTGATCCCCGGCAGATCCTCGGTGAGCAGGTTCGGATAGCTCGACGCGCGCACGGTCGCGAGGAAGTACGTCTTCAGCGCCGCCTTGCTCGCCGGCGCCTCCGGATCGAACTTGAGCAGCCTCACGTAGTCGCGCGCCTCCGGTTTCATCTCCGCCAGCAGCCGCGCCGGCTGTCCCGCGACCACTGCAACCACGTCGAGCGACTTGTCGGTCAGCAGCTTGACCAGCGCGTCCTCGTTCGACATGAAGGTCGCCGTCGGCGGCAGCCCCTCGTTGAACATCAACCGATACAGCGTCGACGTCGTCAGCGCGGTGCCGCTGCCCTGCGCGCCCGCATTGATCCGCGCGCCGCGGATCTGATGCACGTATTGCAGGTCGGAGTCGGCTCGGACGATGAAATAGATCTCTTCGTTGTACAGCGGCATCACGACCCGCAACGGCCGGATCAATGCACTCGCGTCGGCGTGTCCGGCCGCGGCGAGGTCCAGGAATGCCTGGTAGACGTCCGACTGGACGAGCGCGAATTTCACCCCTTGCTCATAGCGCAGCCGCCGCACGTTCTCGGCCGATCCGGCCGATGGCAGCACCTCGAGCGATATGTCGGCGTCGGGCGCGACGAACCGCGACAGGTCGCGCCCGATCTGGATGTAGGTGCCGCGCTCCGACGCGGTCACGATCTTGTAGTCGGCATGCTGCGCCGACGCGGGCGTGGCGAATGCCGCGAACAGGAACAACGAAAGCCATCGGCGGTACTTCATCTCTCTCACTTCGGCGGCGACGGCGCCGCACATAGACCGATCGCGGCCACCGGCGCCGGGCAGGCGTTGTGGACCGCAGGGGAGGCCGGCGGCGCCGCGACCGGGAGCGGCAGCGGCCGCGCGAGGGCGGTCGGCTGTGGCTCCGTCGCCGCGCGGGCCGGCGGCTCGGGAAGTGTCGCCGCTGTTTGCGGCTCGGCAATCGCAGCCGGCGGCGCCGCGTCGATCGACAGCGGCGGCGCCAGCTCGCTGGAGTCTGGGGCGGGGTTGCCGCTCGGCTCGGCAGCCGGCATCAGG
Organism: Burkholderiaceae bacterium; assembly: GCA_035540315.1. Lineage (GTDB taxonomy): Bacteria > Pseudomonadota > Gammaproteobacteria > Burkholderiales > Burkholderiaceae_E > DATLGW01. Next base: position 8,004 of record DATLGW010000663.1, read on the forward strand.
ACCGGTCCCGAGATCGAGTGCAGGATCGCGTCGTAACGATCCGCGGCCGGCCAGTAGTCGTGATAAACGGCGTAGGCGAGAAACCCGGTTGCGGCGACGAGCAACGTCGCCGCGCCGGAGGCCACGCCGCCGCGCTGCGTCCGATCGAACGATGCCGGGCGCTCGTCCGCGAACTCACCGCGGCGCGAAACGCTGCGGCGAACGATCCATCTGCGGGAGACGCGAACCGACTGCATGACTGCTGCACCACAAAACGCACCGGTGCGACACCCGGCTGCGTCCGCGCGCATTGTATGCCTTGACCAGAGCGGCGTCACGCGAGTCGGCGGACGCCGGTTTCGAAATCGACAGGGGTAACAGGACCGAGCGGCCGAGCCTGCGGCCGCGTCGCCCGTCAGCTCAGTGTCTGCGGACCGGGTCGCTCAGACGAGCGGGCCGACCGTCAGCGCGAGGACCAGGATGGCGCTGAGCGCGGCGCAGGCCACGGCTTCGCCCCAGGTGCAAACGCGCTGCAGGCGGCAAAGCTCCCACTCGCGATCTTCGCCGTCATTTGCGTTGCGCTGAAATCGGGACATGTGTTGCTCCGATGCTGCCAAGTCAGCTCGAAGCAACCGCCGTGCCCGCAGCAGCGGCTCCGATCAGCGGGTTCTTGGATTGCGGCTGCCCGAGTCCGGTGGCGGGGGCTTGGGCGGGCGCACGGCCGGACGCGGGGGCGAGGCCGGCATCCGCGCGAACGGCAGCGCCGGCGGAGAAGGTCGGGTCGTGCCGCTGCTGCGGCGCCTGTCCTTCGACATGTGAATTCGGCAGATCCGTTGCGAGGCCGATGGAACTTTTATCACCGACCCCCGTGCGGTGCAACGGTAAAACGCCTGAATGGACGGATGGTGGCTCCTGGTGGTCGTTCCGCTGCTGCTCGCGCTCTGGGGCGTGGGCGTGCTGGCGTTGCTGCGCTATTGCAACGCGACGTTCGTGCATCCGCCGCCGCATGCGTCGCCCGATCCGCCGGACGAGCGGGCCGAACAGGCGGATTCGCCTCAGGGTCGTGCAAGATCGGGTCGCGCATAGTCGCAGACGCCCTGCGGGAACGCCTGCTGCAGCCGGGCGATCTCGAACACGTTCGGCGTCCACGGCGCATAAGTGCCATCGGCGATCGCGGCGATCACCGGCTTGAGCGCGCACTTGAACATCGCGCCGTGCGTCGGCGCGCCCGCGATGATGCGCGGCGTCGCATGCAGCGGATAACGGGCGGCGCACGGACCGAGCGGAGCCGGCTCGAGCAGCCCCGCCCAGGCATCCGGGCCTGCGTACTGCAGCTGGCCCGTGGCATCGAAGCAGCTGTCGGCGGCTACTGCCGGCCGGTTCGCGCCGATCGACCGCTGAGGGTCGCGGCGCATGTTCGCCAGCCACGCGTCGATTGCCGCGAGCGCGTCGTGCCACTGTTCGTGCCGCGTTGCGCCGGGACGGGCATCGGTGAACCAGATCGCCAGGTGATCGGAGTGGCCCATTCGCTGCAGCACGCGCTCGCGCACGACGAACGACTGGCGCGCATCGTGCATGTCGAGCTCGCGATCCAGGTAATGGCGCAGGTCGATCGTCGGTAGCGGCAGCTCGCCGTCGAACACCAGCCCGGATGCGTACGCGGCGCGCATCGCCGCCAGATCCCCGGCGGTGCGCGGGGCGGGCAGATCAGGCGCTGCGGCAAGCAGCATGTTGCGGCGGCTCCACGGATCGAAACGCGACCGGTGCAGCAGCGCCTCGGCGACGATTTCCGAGATCGGCCGTTCCTCGAGCAGGCCGAGCAACGGCGAGCCTTCCTGGACCATGTCGCGCGGATGCTTCCAGCCGCCGACCCGGAAATTGAGGTCGATGAATTCGGCCGGGCTGATCAGCCCCTGCTTCAGCGACAGCAGACCGTACTGCACGCCGACGTTGTCCCAGGTCGTTCGCGGCTGGCCTGTCTCGTCGACCCCGTAGATCGCGCGCAGATCGTCGTAGTGCGTCCGGTGCAGCTGCGCGATCGACTCGGGCGGCTGCATCAGGTGCTCGTTGTGCAGGCGGCCGAAGTGCGGGTTCATGACCAGCGGCGTCAATCCGCGCCACGAACGACTGCAGGTCGTCGTGCCGGCGGGCGCGGAATAGCCGTGCGCCAGTTTCACCGGCGCCAGCGGATCGAGCAGCTGCGGCAGGTTGTCGTCGGCGTTGTAGCCGACCAGCCGCATCCGATCGCGCGCCTTCCACCAGCGCGCATTGCCGCGGTCGGTCACGTCCATGTAGTGCTCGAGCAGCTCGCAGTCGCCGACATGGATCGTCTGCGTGACCATGTCCGGGTACGACTGCACGGTCACCAGCGCATCGAGCAGGTCGGGGTGGTTCTGCGCCAGGAAGTACTGCTGGATCGCTCCTCCGGATCCGCCCAGGCCGACGGTGTACAGCGGCATGCCGTAGCGCTCGACGAAACGCGCCTTCGTCATCGTCGCGGTCTCGGCCGCAAGCGGCGTGTTGTGATGCGTCGCAGTGCTGGTTCCGCTCGAGAATGCGATCGCATAGCCTTGCGCGAGCAGCGTCGCGTCCATCGCTTCAGCGCGGTAGCGTCCCTGCGAATGACCGATGCCCACGCCGCCGTGGAAGTAGTAGACCAGCCGCCGGTTCCACAGGCTCGTGTCGGGCTGCGCCGGGTCCTCGTTCGCCGGCGCGAGCATCGCGAGGCTGTACAGGAATCGATTGATCGTGCCGCGCTCCTGGCGCACGACGAAATCGACGCTTCTGCCGTCGAGCGTCGTGGCCGTCGCGACATCGGACGGCCGCGTTCCGTCGGCAGGCAGCTCCAGCCAACGGCCGTCGACGCTGCGATACCAGTACGTGACGAAAGGATCGAGCGTGCAGTCGCGGCTGTAGCCGATCGTGCGGCCGGCCGCGTCGCGCACTTCGAACCCCGGCGGCGCGCTCGCGTCGATTTTCGGCTGCAGCCCGAAATCGGTGGTCGTGCACACGAACGGCTGCTGCCGCGGCGCGGTGAAGACCGGGCCGGCCGCGGAAGTTTGGGGTGGTTCCTGCGCGCCGACGGCAGTGTGCTGCGGCG
>DATLGW010000664.1:0-4401 GCA_035540315.1 Burkholderiaceae bacterium
TTCGATCGCAACGCCGCCCAAGGTGGCGGCCGGACTTTTCGTTGCCGCTCTGGCGCTGGCGGGTTCGGCGCCCGCGCTGGCACAGGAGGCGGCGCGCGATGCGCAGGCGCGCCTGCTGGCGTCCAATTGCGCGAATTGTCACGGCACCTCCGGCCGCGCGCTGCCCGGAGCCGGGATGCCGTCGCTGGCGGGGCTGCCGCGCGACGTGTTCCTGGAGCAGATGCGCGGTTTTCGCGCCGGCACGCGCACTGCCACGATCATGCACCAGCTGTCCAAAGGCTACACCGACGAGCAGATCGAGCTGCTGGCCGATTACTTCGCGCGCCAGCCGCGCCCGGCTCAGTAAGACACGGAGGCGCTAGATGAATGCAACGAATCTTTCGCGGCGCCGCTTCGCACAGGCGCTCGGGGCGGGGGCCGCGGCGGCGGCGATTGGCGGCTGTGCCGCGCCGCAGCCGCCGGCGGCCAAGCGGCTGGGGCGAGTGGTCGTCGTGGGCGGCGGCTACGCCGGAGCGACGGCTGCGAAGTACCTGAAAGTCTGGGGCGGCCCGGCCATGGAGGTCGTGCTGATCGAGCGCAATCCACAGTTCGTCTCGTGTCCGATCTCGAATCTCGTGATCGGCGGCGTTCGGCCGATCTCCGACATCACGATGGACTACGGCGGGCTGCGCCAGCACGGCGTGCAGGTGCTGCGCGACGAGGTCACGCAGATCGACACGTCGCGCAAGCGGGTGATCCTGTCGCGGATCGCCGACCAGCCCTACGACCGCCTGGTGGTCTCGCCCGGGATCGACTTCGTGTTCCCGGAGGTGCGCGGGCTGGACGACGAGGCGCAGAAGACGGTGCTGCATGCGTGGAAGGCGGGGCCGCAGACGGTCGAGCTGCGCCAGCAGCTCGAGGCGATGCCCGACGGCGGCGTCTACGTGCTGACGATCCCGCCGATGCCGTACCGGTGTCCGCCGGGTCCGTACGAACGCGTCTGCCAGGTTGCGCGGTACTTCCGGGACCGCAAGCCGCGCTCGAAGATCATCGTGCTCGATGCGAACCCGGACCTGACGTCGAAGAAAGGGCTGTTCCTCGCGGCCTGGAACGGGCTGTATCCGGGAATGATCGAGTACCGCCCGAGCGCGAAGATCGCCGAGGTCGACGCGCGCAACCGCACCGCGATCACCGATTTCGGCGACCGCGTGCGCGCCGACGTGCTGAACGTCGTGCCGCCGCACCGCGCGGGCGAGATCGCGCGCAGGAGCGGGCTGGCGAACGTCAACGACCGCTGGTGCGACGTCAACTGGATGACGCTGGAGTCGACCACGGTGAAGGACGTGCACGTGCTCGGCGATGCGACGATGTCGGCGCCGATGATGCCGAAGTCCGGGCACATGGCGAATCAGCACGGCAAGGTCGCCGCGTCGGCGATCGTGCAGCTGATGCAGGGCCGCGAACCGGTGCTGCCGGTGATGGCGAACACCTGCTATTCGTACGTCGACGATCGCAACGCAATGCACGTCGCGTCGGTGCACCAATGGTCGCCGGGCAAGAAGACGATCGAACCGGTGACCGGAGCCGGCGGCCTGTCGTCGTCTGCGAACGAGATCGAGGGCCGCTTCGCGTGGGCGTGGGCGCAGAACATCTGGCGCGACATGCTCGCCTGAGCGGCGCCCCGGCGCGCCCGCTTCGCGGCTCAGCGGGCGGGCAGCAGCAGGTAGAACGCCGCGCCGCCGCCCGGCGCGGCGCGCAAGCCGGCACGCCCGCCGTGCAGCTCCGCCACGCGGCGCACGATCGCCAGCCCCAGCCCGGAGCTGCCGCGCAGCTCGCGGTGGCTGCTGCCCTGGTAGAAACGCTCGAAGACGCGCTCCTGCTCGTGCGGCGCCACTCCGGGTCCGCTGTCGAGTACTTCGAGCCGAAGCCGATCGCCATCGCGCTCGACCCGGACCTCGATGCGCCCGCCGCGCGGGGAAACCCGGATCGCATTGTCGAGCAGGTTCGCGAGCGCGCGCTCGATCAGCGCCGCGTCGACCTGCGCCAGCGGCAGCCCGTCGGGATAGCTGACCTGCAGCTGCAGGCCCGCCCGCTCGGCGCGCAGGTGGTAGCGCTGCGCCAGATCGTCGGCCAGCTCGCCCAGCGCGATCGGCTCGCGCTCGAGCTCGATCTCGGGGCTGTCGAGCTTGGCGAGCTCGGCGAGCGCGTCGATCAGCCGCTTCAGATGGTTCGCGTTGTTCAGCGCCGCATCGAGGAACTGCTGTCGCTGTCGATCGTCGAGCGTGTCGCCCTTGATCCGGATCGTCTCGATCTGGCCCAGCAGGGCGGTCAGCGGCGTGCGCAGATCGTGCGATACGCTGGCGATCATCTCGCGGCGCTGCGCGTCGGTCTGCCTGACCCGCTGCATCTCCAGCCGCAGCCGCTCGAGCATCTGGCTGAACGTGCGGCTGAGCCGCCCGACTTCGTCGTTGCGTTCGCTGAACGGGAACACGTCGGGCGCGCCCGGTCCGTCGAAACCGGTTTCCTTGACCCGCTCGGCCGCGGCCGTCAACGCCGTCAGCGGGCGCGTGAGCAGCGCGATCATCGCCACCATCAGCGCGACGCCGATCGCCAGCGTCAGCAGACCGGCCTTCGCGGCAGTCTGGATCGCATAGCTGCGTACCAGCTGCGGCATCTGCATTGCAAGGTCCGACGAACGCGCGACCAGATACAGCCACGCCTGCTCGCGGCCGTCGGCCAGCAGCGGCCGCGCGGCGACCACGCACGCGCGCTCGCCGCACAGCCCGTGCGGGTCCTCGCCGAGAATCGGCATCGTCGGGTCGCGCGCGAGCGAGCGGCGCACCCGCTCCAGGTCCACCGGCCGCGGCGCCGTGCCCGCGGTTTGCGCGGCCGAGCCCGCCAGCACCTGTCCTTGCGGGTCGAGCAGGTACAGCGTCGCGTCGGGAGCGAACATCTCGTACTGGCGCAGCCGTACCGCGAACTCGTCGGCATCGATGCGATAGTGGTGCCACAGCGGCGGGGACTCGTCGAGCAGCCGATCCAGGAAGTGGCTCGCGTGCCGGTAGATCACGTCGTGGTAGTAGCTGCGCACCGACGCGTGCATCGCCAGGCTGAGCACGATCGCCATCAGCAGCCCCGCGGCCGTGACCAGCAGCAGCACGCGGGCGCGCAGCGAGCTCACCGGGTCGCGCTCCGGCGCATTCTCATCGCTGGTCCGTGAAGCGGTAGCCCACGCCGCGGACCGTCAGCACGTAACGCGGGTTCGCCGGATCGTCCTCGATCTTCGCGCGCAGCCGGTTGATGTGGGTGTTGACGTTGTGCTCGTAGCCCTCGTAGGTGGTGCCCCAGACGGCATCGAGCAGCTGCACGCGGGTGAACGCCCGGCCCGGGTGGCGGGCGAAATGGCACAGCAGGTCGTACTCCTTCGACGTCAGCGGCACCGGCCGGTCCCGCAAGCGCACCTCGCGCGCCTCGCAGTCGATCGACAGGTCGCCGGCCGTGATCCGGCGCTCGGACGCGGGCGGCGGCTGCGCGGCCATCTCCGCCCGGCGCAGCATCGCCTTCACGCGCGCCTGCAGCTCGGGAATCGAGAACGGCTTGGTCAGGTAGTCGTCGGCGCCCAGCTCCAGGCCCAGCACGCGATCGAGCTCGGTCGAGCGCGCGGTCAGCATCAGCACCGGCGTCGGGATCCGCTCGATGCGCATCGTGCGCACCACGTCGAGCCCGTCTCGAGCCGGCAGCATCACGTCCAGCACCACCAGGTCGTAGCGGTCCGAACGCACCGCCTGCAGCCCCGCGTCGCCGTCGCCGACGATCTCGACCCGGTGCCCCAGGTCGCGCAGATGCATCGCGATCAGCTCGGCGATGTCCTTCTGGTCCTCCACGACCAGGATCCGGTGTCCCATCGGCATTCCCCCAGCGCGAATTGTCCACCGGCGCCGTCGCAACGGCGTCACGCAACGATAACAAAACCGTCCCGGCGCATTGTTATCAATTCGTGACATGCGCGGGATCGTCGGGTGATCTGGACCGGGCACAGTCCGTGCATATCCCCTTGTTGAGTGGAGCCCAACCGATGCAATCCCTGGCCTTCACACCGACCGAGTCGCAACTGGTCGAGCATCGGCGCGCGATGCTGCGGTTCGCGCGTCGCAAGATCAGGGACGAAGCGCTCGCCGAAGACACCGTCCAGGATGCGCTGCTGGCGGCGCTGTCGGCGCGCAGCAGCTTCCAGGGGCAGTCGGCGCTGCGCACCTGGCTGATCGGCATCCTGAATCACAAGATCCAGGACGCGTTCCGCCGCGAAACCCGCTACGTGAAGATCGAGGAGCTGTCCGACCGCGCCGACGCGGATTCGGCGTCGGCGCTGGCAGCTGCCGATCATCCGGTTGCCGACGACGATCCGGTGGTCGAGGTCAGCCG
>DATLGW010000665.1:0-4467 GCA_035540315.1 Burkholderiaceae bacterium
GGCGTATCGTCCGGTCCGAACAGCAGCGACACCAGCTGCCCGCTGCGGATCGTGCCGCGGTTGATGCGGCCGACGCCGATCTTGCCGACGTAGCTCGAGTAGTCGAGCGACGAGATCTGCAGCTGCAGCGGCCCGTCCGGATCGTCGTTGCGGCTGGGCACCTGCGCCAGGATCGCGTCGAACAGCGGCTTCATCGAACCGCCGGCTCCGGCGCGGATCGAATCGATCGCCGCCGGGTCGCCGGTCGCGAAACCGGCGATCGCCGACGTGTAGACGACCGGGAAGTCGAGCTGGTCCTCGGTTGCGCCGAGCTTGTCGAACAGCTCGAAGGTCTGGTTGACGACCCACGACGGGCGCGCGCCATCGCGGTCGACCTTGTTGACGACCACGATCGGCTTGAGCCCCAGCGCCAGCGCCTTTCGGGTCACGAACCGCGTCTGCGGCATCGGCCCCTCGACCGCGTCGACCAGCAGCAGCACGCCGTCGACCATCGACAGCGCGCGCTCGACCTCGCCGCCGAAATCGGCATGGCCCGGCGTGTCGACGATGTTGATCCGCGTGCCTTCGTATTCGACCGCGCAGTTCTTCGCCAGGATCGTGATCCCGCGCTCGCGCTCGAGATCGTTCGAGTCCATCACCCGCTCGGCGACCTGCTGGTTCGCGCGAAACGTTCCCGACTGGCGCAGCAGCTGGTCGACCAGCGTGGTCTTGCCGTGGTCGACGTGCGCGATGATTGCGATGTTCCGGATGGCTGTTGCCATGTGCTTTCCCAAATAACCTGTCATTCGTTGCTGATCAGCCGCAGCGGCGCGAGCGTGCCGTCGCCGCGGCGCTCGGCCACGCCGAGCAATCGCGCATCCGCATACACGCGAACGCGCACCGATTCGTCGGCGCCGGCCGCGCCGGCGCCGCCGCCCGCGGCGAACGCTGCCGCGGGCAGCCGTTGGCCCTGCTGCAGCCGCGCCGCTGCGGCGGCGTCGAGCGTCATCGCCGGCAGCCCCGACAGCAGCGCATCGACCGGCGCCAGCATCGCGAGCCGCTGCTCGCGCGTTGCCGACTCCAGCGACGGCAGCGACACGGCCGCGTCGAGCCGCAGCGGCCCGACCGCGGTGCGCCGCAGCGCGACCAGGTGCGCGCCGCAGCCGAGCCGTTCGCCGATCGCCTCGGCCAGCACGCGCACGTACGTGCCCTTGCTGCAACGCACGTGAAACGCGACCCGCGGCGCATCGGACGACGTGCGGTCGATCCGCGTCAGCGTCATCTCGTCGATTCGCACCCGCCGCGCGCTGCGCTCGACCGTCTGCCCGGCGCGCGCATAGTCGTACAGCGGCCGCCCGGCGCGCTTGAGCGCCGAATACATCGGCGGCACCTGCTCGATCTCGCCCGTCAGCCCGTCGACTGCCGCGGCGATCGCGGCGTCGTCGGCAGCGACGGGCGCGCGCGCGACGACGTCGCCCTCGGCGTCGCCGGTCGTCGTCGTCGTTCCCAGCGCGAGCACCGCCTCGTAGCTCTTGTCGGCCTCGAGCAGGTCGTGCAGGAACTTCGTCGCCTCGCCGAACGCGATCGGCAGCAGCCCGCTCGCCATCGGGTCGAGCGTGCCGCCGTGCCCGGCCTTGCGCGCGTTGAACAGCCGCCGGACCCGGATCAGCGCGTCGTTCGACGTCGGACCGACCGGCTTGTCCAGCGACAGCACGCCATCGATGCGCTCGCGCGCCGTCTTGCTCACTTCGTTCGTTTCCCGGCGCGCCCGAATGCGCGCATCGCGCCTACGTTTCCGACGAGCGCTTCGCGTTCGCCTCGTCGATCAGCCGCGACAGATCCACGCCGCGCTCGACCGACGTGTCGTGCACGAAACGGATCTCCGGCGTCGTGTGGATCCGCACGCGGCGGCCGAGCTGCGAGCGCAGGAAGCCCGCGGCGCGGCGCAGCCCGGCCAGCGTGCTCTCGACCGTCTGCTCGTCGCTGGGCAGCACGGTGAAGCGCACCGTCGCGTACGCGTAGTCGGGCGTGACGTCGACGCCGGTCAGCGTGACCATGCCGATCCGCGGATCCTTGACCTCGCGCGCGATCAGCTGCGCGAGCTCCTGGTGGATCTGCTCGGCCACGCGGACGCCGCGGTCGCCGCCGCTGCGCGAATGCCTTCCCGTCGCCATCTCGCGGTCACAGCGTTCGTGCGAATTCCTTGACCTCGAACACCTCGAGCTGGTCGCCGACCTTGATGTCGTTGTAGTTCTTCAGCGTCAGCCCGCACTCGAAGCCTTCGCGGACCTCGCGCACGTCGTCCTTGAATCGCTTCAGCGAGTCGATCTCGCCGGTCCACAGCACGACCGAGTCGCGCAGCAGCCGCACGCGCGCGCCGCGCCGGACCACGCCCTCGGTCACCATGCAGCCGGCGATGTTGCCGATCCGGCTGACCGAGAACACCTCGCGGATCTGCACCAGGCCGATCGTCTCCTCGCGCTTCTCCGGCGCCAGCATCCCGCTCATCGCCGCCTTCACCTCGTCGACGGCGTCGTAGATGATGTTGTAGTACCGGATGTCGACGCCGGTCGATTCGGCCAGCTTGCGCGCGGCCTGGTCGGCCCGGACGTTGAAGCCGATCACCACCGCCTTCGACGCAGCCGCGAGGTTGATGTCGCTCTCGGTGATGCCGCCGACCGCTGCGTGCACGATCGCGACCTTGACCTCCTCGGTCGACAGCTTCTGCATCGCGTGCACCAGCGCTTCCTGCGAGCCCTGCACGTCGGCCTTGACGATCAGCGGCAGCGTCTTCGTGCCGCCCTCGCCCATCTGCTCGAGCATGTTCTCGAGCTTCGCGGCCTGCTGCTTCGCGAGCTTGACGTCGCGGAACTTGCCCTGGCGGAACAGCGCGATCTCGCGCGCCTTGCGCTCGTCCCCGAGCGCCATCACTTCCTCGCCCGCCGACGGCACTTCCGACAGGCCCTGGATCTCGACCGGAATCGACGGTCCGGCCTCGTTGACCGGCTTGCCCGCCTCGTCGAGCATCGCGCGCACGCGGCCGAACGACGAGCCGGCCAGCACGACGTCGCCGCGCTTGAGCGTTCCCGACTGCACCAGCACGGTCGCGACCGGGCCGCGGCCCTTGTCGAGCTTGGCCTCGATCACCAGCCCCTTGGCCGGCGCGTCGACGACCGCAGTCAGCTCGAGCACCTCGGCCTGCAGCAGCACGTTCTCGAGCAGGTCGTCGATGCCCTGGCCGGTCTTCGCCGACACCGGCACGAACGGCGCCTCGCCGCCGTACTCCTCGGGGACGACCTCCTGCGCGACCAGTTCCTGCTTGACGCGCTCGGTGTTCGCTTCGGGCTTGTCGATCTTGTTCATCGCGACGACGATCGGCACCTTCGCGGCCTTCGCGTGGTGGATCGCCTCGATCGTCTGCGGCATCACGCCGTCGTCGGCGGCGACCACCAGGATCACGATGTCGGTCGCCTTCGCGCCGCGCGCTCGCATCGCGGTGAACGCCTCGTGGCCGGGCGTATCGAGGAACGTCACGACGCCGCGCGGCGTCTTCACGTGGTACGCGCCGATGTGCTGCGTGATCCCACCGGCCTCGCCGGCGGCGACCTTGGTGCGGCGGATGTAGTCGAGCAGCGACGTCTTGCCGTGGTCGACGTGACCCATCACCGTCACGACCGGCGGCCGCGGCAGCCGCGCGGCGTCGGCCGTGGCAGCCGATTGCTCGAGCATCGCCTCCGGGTCGTCCAGCGCAGCGGCAATCGCCTTGTGCCCGAATTCCTCGACGACGATCATCGCGGTCTCCTGGTCGAGCACCTGGTTGATCGTCACCATCTGGCCCATCTTCATCATCAGCTTGATGACTTCGGCGGCCTTGACCGACATCTTGTGCGCGAGGTCGGCGACCGAGACCGTCTCGGGCACGTGGATCTCGCGAACGATCGCCTCGGCGGGCATCGCCGCAGCCGCGCCGTCGCCCTTGTCGCCGCGGTGGCGCGGCGACTTGGGCCCGCGCCAGCCGCCGACGCCGGAGTCGCCGCGGGTCTTGATCGCGCGCCGCTTCGCGGCGTCGTCCTGCCACGTCGACGACAGCGCCGACGACTTCAGATGCTTCTTCGCCGGACCGGGCGCGGGCGCGCCCGGACGCGGCGGCGCCTTCGCATCGGGGCGACCGGTGTCGGCGCGCGCAGTCGGCCGGTGCAGCGTGCCGCTGCGCGCGGCCTCGGCCTGCGCGGCCGCGGCCGCGGGCGCTGCCGCCGCAGGCGCAACCGGCGGCGCCTCGACCGGCTTGGCCGCCGGCCGGCGCGATGCGGTCAGCAGCCGATTGATCGCGGCGACCTCGTCCTCGGCGGCGCGCTTGGCGGCTTCGGCGGCAGCGCGCGCTTCGGCCTCGGCCTGCGCGCGCGCTTCCGCGGTGTCCTCGCTGTGCATCGCGGCCGCGCGCTCCTGCTCGCGGCGCGCTTCTTCCTCGCGTCGCTGCGCCTCGGCCTC
>DATLGW010000666.1:0-7818 GCA_035540315.1 Burkholderiaceae bacterium
GCTCAACAGCTCGTGCAGCATCCAAAGATACTTCACCGGCACCGTGGGCGCCGGCGGTCCCGACAGGACGACCGGGGCCTCGGGCAGCTTGCTGCGGATGGTCGTCATTCGCGAGATCTCCGGCAGGCCGCGCCTCGTGCGCGGCTCAGTCGTTACCCTCAGGCCGCGGCGATTCGCCCGGGCGGTTCAGCGTCGCCCCGGCATCCGGCGCAGCGGTCGGCGGCTGGTGAGCTTCCTGCCCCGACGGCGATTCCGGCGGCTGGCGTTCGCGCACCGGGCTCGGCGCGGCCCGCTCCGGGTTGCCGCGGATCGTGCTGCTTTGGTCGCGCGTCTTGCTCAACGATCGCACCTCCTAAAAAAAACGCATCCGGGGGGCCGGATGCGTCGGGTGTCGGGTAGGCGCGCCCGACGGCGTCGGCTGCGAAGTTCGGGGGGGGGGGAACAGCGCGGCGGTGCCGGGGCGCCTGGACGCAGAACGAAGCAACTGCCGTGCCCGCCGCTCGAGCCGGGCCCGTTGCCTGCTCCCAAGCCCCCGGGTTGTCCCAACCCAACGCAGGAGCGAACCCGGTGTCGGAATGGTCGGAATGGATTGGCTGGAGCAGCGCAACGATCCTGCTGCTGACGCTGTCGCGCCAGGTGTATACCCAGTGGCGCACTCAGGATACGCGCGGTGTCTCGCGCTGGCTGTTCGTCGGCCAGACCGCGGCATCGACCGGCTTTCTGACCTACAGCTGGCTGCTCGCGAACTGGGTGTTCGTCGTGACCAACGCGCTGATCCTGCTGACGGCGGTGGTCGGCCAGATCGTGTTCTGGCACAACCGGCGCCGCCAGGTCGCCGCGGGAGTGGCCGGAACGGCCGATCCGGCGGCCACGCCCCGCTGGGACGGCGAACATCCCCGCTAGCGCTTACTTCGGCCGCGAGCCTTTGTTGGAGCGGCTGATCGGCTTGAGGCTGGGGTCCTCTTCCTTGGCGTGCGAGCGTCCTTCCTGCTCGGCCCGCTCCATCTCGCGCGCCTCCGCCGAGTCGCTCGGCTCGGCCTGACGGGCCGCCTCGCCGACGCGACCGGACTCGACGAATTCCTTGGTTGCGTCGTTGTATTCGCGCGAAGCCTTGTAGTTGCCTTCGCCGTGCACCTTGTCCTGCTTGTCTTTCGTCATTTTCGAGCTCCTGGTCGTGCTGATGTGGCAATGTTGCGTGCGGCCCCGTCGGGGCCTGCCGCTTGGGCGAGTCAAGCAATCGGGGTGCCCCGGCGCGCTCTGCGCAAAAAAATCCCCCGCGCTCGGCGGGGGATGAATCCTTGAGGGGAGACCCCAAGAAGGAGGGAGGGGACCGATGACCGTTGCTCAAGGTAGAGCCACGCCAGCCCCTCTTGGGCGATGCCCGCGAGGCGCTGGTGAAAGCTAATGTGCAATTCCGGTGCCCGCTCTGCGGCGGCCGCAGCATCGCCGGAACCGTAGAAGTTACCGGCCGCCCCGCGGATCCTCGGCAACTTTTGCCGCGGCCGCCGCAACGCGCCGCCAAAGTTGCGTTCGCAAGCCGGACCCGGGAGACCGCTCCCTGGCATGGAACTTGCGGTCTGGGGTCCAGAACACAAGGAGGGTTTTGATGCGCCCCGCACTCCAGATCCAGTCAGGCCAACAGCTCTCGATGACCCCGCTGCTGCAGCGGGCGATCCAGTTTCTGCAGTTGTCGTCGCTCGAATTCACGCAGGAAGTGCGCGAGGCGCTGGCGAACAATCCGTTTCTCGAAGCCGCCGAAGCGAGCGAGGAAGATCTCGACGGCAGCGGCACCACCGAATCGGCGGTCGCAGCCGAGGCGCCGGCCGAGCCCGAACCCGCGCCGACCGAACCCGAGCCCGATGCGGTGCTGGGCGACGGGCTCAGCACCGGTCCGTGGGAGTCGCGGCTCGGCGGCTTCGACAGCGACGATGAATTCGATCCGGCGTTGCAGGTGCCGGCCACGCGAACGCTACGCACGCATCTGATGGAGCAAGCCGGCTGCCTGCCGCTGTCCGATCGCGATCGGGTGCTGGTGCAGACGATCATCGATGCGCTCGACACCTCCGGCTATCTGAGCCAGCCGCTGGCGGAACTGATCGACATGTTCCCGCCCGACCAGGCGCCTCAGCCCGAGGAGCTCAACGTCGCGCTGCGGTTCGTGCAGGCGATGGAGCCGGCCGGCGTGGGCGCTCGCTCGGTGGCCGAGTGTCTGCGGCTGCAGCTGCAGGCGATGCCCGAGGACCGGCCGGGCCGCACGCTGGCGCTGGCGATCGTCGAGCACCATCTGGACCTGTTCGCGTCGCGCGATTTCCAGCGCCTGCAGCGCGAGCTGCAGTGCGACGACACGGCGCTCGGCGAGGCGACGGTGCTGATTCGAAAGCTCACGCCGCGTCCGGGCGCAGCGTTCAGCGTCGAGCAGGCGCAGTTCGTCGTGGCCGACGTGATCGTGCACAAGGTCAAGAGCAAGTGGGTCGCGACGATCAATCCGCAGGTCGTGCCGAAGATCCAGCTGAACCACGTCTACGCGAACATCCTGCAGAACGCCCGCGATACCGCCGGCGGGCAGATCGGGCAGCAGCTGCAGGAAGCGCGCTGGCTGCTGCGCAACATCGAGCAGCGCTTCGGCACGATCCAGAAGGTCGCGCAGGCGATCGTCGACCGCCAGACGCGGTTCTTCGATTACGGCGACGTCGCAATGCGGCCGCTGACGCTGCGCGACATTGCCGAAGCGGTCGGCCTGCACGAGTCGACGGTGTCGCGCGTGACCAGCCGCAAGTACATGGCCACGCCGCGCGGGCTGCTCGAGTTCAAGCACTTCTTCGGCAGCCACGTCGAGACTGCGGAGGGCTCGCCGTGTTCGGCGACCGCGGTGCGAGCGCTGATCAAGCAGCTGATCGCAGCCGAGGAGCCGAGCAAGCCGCTGTCGGATATCAAGCTGACGCGGCTGCTCGAGCAGCGCGGCATCAAGGTCGCGCGTCGCACGGTCGCGAAATACCGCGATCTGCTGCAGATTCCGCCGGTCGAGATCCGGCGGCTGTCGTACCGGCCGCAGCAGCGCGCAATCGCGGGCGGGGCATCGAGCGCGTGAGCTCGTGCCTGCGGCGCCGCCACGGCGCCGCCGCAGGCGTCAGCTGCTCTTGGACTCCGACTGCTCGTACTCGCGCAGCCGGTTGTACAGCGTCTTCAGGCTCACGCCGAGCATGTCCGCGGTGCGCTCCTTGACGCCGCCGCAGTACTCGAGCGTCGCGTAGATCAGCTGCCGCTCGACCTCGGCGATCGACTCGCCGACCCGGATCGTGATCGTCGGGCCGCCGTTGCCGGCCGCAGCCGTCTTGCTCGGAGTCGGCGCGATGTCGTCGCTGAACGGCACGTTGTGGATCACCGAGCCGTCGCTCATGATCGCCGCCCGCTGCACGACATTGCGCAGCTCGCGCACGTTGCCCGGCCAGTGGTACTGCTGCAGCTGCTGCAGCGCCTCGGGCGAGAAGCTGCGCGTGACCTTCTCCGACGCCGACAGCTGCCGCAGGAAATGCGGCGCCAGCAGCTCGATGTCCGACAGCCGCTCGCGCAGCGGCGGCAGCGCGATCTGGAACACGTTGAGCCGGTAATACAGGTCCTCGCGCAGCTTGCCTGCGGCGAGCGCGTCGGCCGGATTGCGGTTCGTCGCCGCCAGGATCCGCACGTCGGTCTCGATCAAGTCGTCGGAACCCACCCGCATGAACGCGCCGGTCTCGAGCACCCGCAGCAGCTTGACCTGCAGGTCCTGCGGCATCTCGGTGATCTCGTCGAGGAACAGCGTGCCGCCGTGCGCGCGCTCGAAAAAGCCGCGGTGCTGCCGCATCGCGCCGGTGAAGCTCCCCTTCTCGTGGCCGAACAGTTCCGACTCGATCAGCTGCGGCGAGATTGCGCCGCAGTTCACCGCCAGAAACGGCTGCTTGCGCCGGCGGCTGAACTCGTGAATCGTCTGCGCGACCACTTCCTTGCCGGTGCCGCTTTCGCCGACGATCAGCACGTTGATCGCGGTCGGGGACACGCGTTCGATCTGATCGTAGACCTTGCGCATCGGCGGCGAACGGCCCCACAGATGGCCGTAGCGCCCGGTCTTCTCGAAGTCCTTGCGCACATCCGACAGCTCGGCCCGAAGATCCGACGGCTGCGCCACGCGAGCAAGCACTCGCTTCAAGTGCGCGACATTGACCGGTTTCGTCAGGTAATCGGCCGCGCCGACGCGCAGCGCCTGAATCGAGGTCTCCACGGTCGCGTGGCCGGTGATCAGCACGATCTCCGCGTCGCCGCGCAGTTCGGTCTCGGCGAACAGATCCAGGCCGCTGCCGTCGGGCAGCTGCAGATCGAGCAGGACCACCTGCGGGCGCTGCAGCAGCAACTGCTGGCGCGCCTCCTGCAGGCTGCCCGCGGTCGCGGTCGTGAAGCCGTCGCCGCCAACCAGCGTCGCCAGCATCTCGGCCGAATTCTCGTCGTCGTCAACGATCAGGACGTGGGGCATGTGTCGGTGGGGAATGCGGGGGCTTGCGTTGCATGGACCCCGAATGCGAAACGCTCGATTATACCCGCGCCGTGCGAACCTTCCCCGGCTTGATCAGGGTCAACGGCCTTGCGCGCGCAATGCGGGATGCTTGCAGCGATCGCGGCGGCGGGCATGGTCGTTGCTACAGCCCTGTCGCCGTCATCGAGAAGTCAAAGGGAGGCAATGATGATGACCGTGTATTCCCGCACCTGGGGTAGCCTGCTGTTGCGCGGCTGGGCGCTGCTGGCTTTCGGACTGCTCGCAATGCTGGCGCCGGCCACCGCGGTCGGCGCATTCGGCGCGCTGATCGGCGTCGTGCTGATCGCGAGCGGCCTGCACTCGATCTCCACCGGTCTGCGACTGCGCTCGCTGACCGGCTGGGGCTGGTTCTGGGTCGTCGAAGGATCGATTGCCATCGGCCTGGGCGCCGTCGCGTTCGCGGTCGCACCGGCGTGGCTGACGCTGCTGATGCTGATCGCAGCCGCGCTGGCGCTGTCGAACGCGGTATCCCATCTGGCGCTGGCCTGGCGACTGCGCGACGAGCCCCGTCTGGCCGGCTTCGTGATGGCCATGGGATTCGTGGCGATCGGCTTCGCGACGCTGCTGATCTGGCAGCCGATCCTCGCCACCTATGGCCTGATCGGAATGCTGGGGGTGCTGTGTTTCGCGCTCGGCGGGTTCTACGCGGTGCTCGGGTTGCGGCTGCGCCGACTCAAGCGGGATGCGCAACATGCGTGGTCGCGCGACACGGCGCTGGTGCCGCGCTGGAGTCACCTGCGCGCGCCGGGCGCAACTTCCTGAACCCAGCGGCGCCGATCGTCGCCGCTGCGCCTGCCTGGCTACGCCGGGCGGCGCTGGGCGACCAGCCGGATGACCTCGTCGGGATCGGCCGGCTTGGTCAGGTGAAAGTCGAATCCGGCATCCAGCGCTGCGGCGCGGTCGCGATCGCGCCCGAAGCCGCTGATAGCGATCAGCAGCAGGCGCTCGCCGCCGTCGGCGGCGCGTAATGCGCGCGCGACCTCGTAGCCGTTCATCTGCGGCAGTTCGAGGTCCAGCAGCACGACCTGCGGGTGGATCTGCCCGGCGCGCTGCAGCGCCTGCGCGCCGTCGTGCGCGCACTCGACCTCGTGACCTTCGAGCTGCAGCAGCAACGCCATGCTCTGCGCCGAATCGACGTTGTCGTCGACGACCAGGATCTTCAGCGGAGCGTCGGCCATCGGCCTCCCTTCGAGAACGTCGATGCGCGGCGCGGCATGCGCCTGGCGACGTCGCGGTCGACCCCGCATTATCGCCGATACCGCGGCCAGCGGCGCGACCGTTGCGGGCTAGGCACGGCAGATGCTCACCTGCTGCAGCACGAACGGCGAAGAAGGAGAGTTTTCCGTGCGAGCCGCGCAAGCAGCGTCAGCGCGTGTCGGGTTGCATCGTCGGTTGCGCGACATGCGCCACTGGGCCGGCGCGATGGCGCTGGCCGCGGCGCCTTCGGTGTGCGCGGCTGCCGACCCGCAGCTGCCCCGCAGCGCGTTTCTGCACGAGCCGCATTGGGCCGGGCTGGCGGCCGAATACTCGACCGGCCTGCGCTTCGGTCCTGCGCAGCCGGGCGCGCTGCACGGCTGGGACGTCGGCGGCAGCTGGCGGGTCCACGGGTCGCTGGGACTGGTTGCGCCGCGGATCGGATGCAACGGCGCGTCGTTCGCACGCAGCTGCGGCCCGCGCGAGACCGTCAACACGCAATCGGCGCGGGAGTATGCGCTGCAGATCGTGTTGTCCCGGATCCGCAGCGCGCGCGCCGCGCATGGGCTGCGCGCGACGCGGGCCGACGAGGAGGACGATCGCACCGGGCGCTGGAAGATGAGCGTCAACCGGAAGCGTCTGACGGTTCGTTACGAGATCCGCTTCTGAACCGCTGCACGCGCCCGACCGGCGCGTTCACCGTGAACTGCGCGCCGTGGCCGGCGCCTTCGCTGTGGACCTCGAGGCGGCCGCCGTGCAGCTCGACGATCTCGCGCGCCAGGAACAATCCCAGCCCGAGGCCGCCGGTGCGCCGCGTGCTCGAGCTGTCTGCCTGGCGGAAGCGATCGAACACATGCGGCAGAAACGCCGGGTTGATGCCGGCGCCCGTGTCGCGCACGACGATCTCGAACATCTCGCCGCGGGCCCGGGACCGCACATCGACCTGGCCGCCCGACGGCGTGAACTTGACCGCATTCGACAGCAGGTTGCCGACGACCTGCTCGAACCGCACCCCGTCAATCTCGACCCAGTCGAGCTCGGCATCGTGCTCGACGCGGATCGTCACCCCGCGCGCCTGCGCGGTCGGCAGGATCGCCTGCACCGCATGATCGATCACCGCATCGAGCCGGGTCGGCTGCGGCTCGATCAGCAGCTTTCCGGCCACCACCCGCGCGCTGTCGAGCAGCTCCTCGATCAGCGTCAGCTGCAGCGCGCTGTTGCGCTCGATCGCCGCCAGCGCCTGCGCGAACGCGGTCGAGCCGCTCGGGCTCTGCCGCAGCACGTGGGTCCAGCCGCGGATCGCGTTCAGCGGCGAGCGCAGCTCGTGCGACACGACCGCGAGGAACTCGTCCTTCGCGCGCGCCAGCGCCTCGGCCTGCGCCTTCGCCTGCTGCGCTTGCGCCAGGTGCAGCTCGCGCAGGCGGTCGCGCTCGCGACGCGCCGTGATGTCCTCGGCAATTCCGGCCAGCACGCCGAGCTGCTCGTCGATCAGGAAGCGCCGGTCGCGAACCCAGATCTCGCTGCCGTCGGGACGGCACACCCGGTATTCGCGGTCCATCTCGCCGTCGGGAAGCCGGCACGGATCGACGTACCCGTCGCGATCCTCCGGATGAACGAGCTCGCGCCACTGCGCCGGGTCGGCCAGCAGCTGCCGCGGCGGCACGCCGAGCAGCCGCTGCGCCGCCGGATTCACGTGCAGCAGCTTCGGCGGCGCGCGCCGCGCCAGCCAGAACGCGTCATCCATCCGGTCGGTCAACTGCCGGAACCGCTGTTCGCTCGCGGTCATCGCGGCGAACGCCTGCCGGGCATCGGTCGTTTCCCGCAGCGCGCACAGCACCGACTCGACCCGCTGGCCGTCGGCCGGTTCCGGCGCGGCTCGGCACGCGAGCGTGCGCTCCCCGTCAGGCCCGGCCAAGGCGAGCTCTGCGGTGCGCAACGATCGCGACTCGATCACCTGCTCGAGCACCTGCCGCCACTGCGCAATCGTTTCGCCCGGCAGCGGAAACTCCGTCAGCGCAAGGCCCTCGAGCCGGACCAGACCGCTGCCCAGCAGGTGGCGC
>DATLGW010000667.1:0-2035 GCA_035540315.1 Burkholderiaceae bacterium
GGCTGCGGCGGCTGCCGCAGGCGCTGTACGAGGTCGGCACCGACATCGGCAGCCCCGATGCGATCGTGCTGCGCTCGGCGGACCTGCACGCGCGGACGATCCCGGCGAGCGTGAAGGCGATCGCCCGCGCCGGCGCCGGAACGAACAACATTCCGATCGACGCGATGAGCGCGCGCGGCGTGCCGGTGTTCAACGCGCCGGGCGCCAACGCGAACGCGGTCAAGGAACTGGTGATCGCGGCGATGCTGATTTCGGCGCGGCGTCTCGATGCGGCGCTGGAGTTCGTCGCCGGGCTCGAGCGCGGCGCGGCCGACATGGAGCAGCGCGTCGAGGCCGGCAAGAAGGCGTTCGCCGGCTACGAGCTGGCCGGGCATGCGCTCGGCGTGATCGGTCTGGGCAAGGTCGGCTGCCTGGTCGCCGATGCCGCGATCCGGCTCGGGATGAACGTGATCGGCTACGACCCCGAGATCACGGTCGATGCCGCGTGGAGCCTGCCGGCGCAGGTGAAGAAAGCGCACAGCGTCGTCGAACTCGCGCGGGCGTCGGACATCGTCACGCTGCACGTGCCGTTGCTCGAAGCGACCCGGCATCTGATCGGCGCCGACGTGCTGGCGCAGATGCGGCCGGGCGCGACGCTGCTGAACTTCGCGCGCGACGCGGTCGTCGACGAGGCCGCGGTGCTGGCCGCGCTGGACTCGGGGCGGCTGCACCGCTACGTGTGCGACTTCCCCAGCGCGCACCTGCACGGGCGCCGCGGCGTCGTCGCGCTGCCGCACCTGGGCGCATCGACGCGCGAGGCCGAGGAGAATTCGGCCGTGATGGTCATCGACCAGCTGCGCGACTACCTCGAGCACGGCAACCTGCGCAACAGCGTCAACTTCCCCGAGGCCGTGATGCCGCGCGAGTCGAAGTACCGTGTGGCGATCGCGAACGCGAACGTGCCGAACATGCTCGGCCAGATCTCCACCGCGATGGCGCGCGCGAACCTGAACATCCACGAGATGCTGAACAAGTCGCGCGGCGCGATGGCCTACACGATCGTCGACGTCGACAGCCCGGTGCCGGCCGCCGTCGTCGACGCGATCGCCGCGATCGACGGGGTGCTGGCGGTGCGCTACCTGCCGCTGGAGGGCTGAACCGCCGACGGCGGGATGTCCGCCGGCGGCCCGATGCGGCCGCTGCGCGCCCCCGGTGCGGTCGAGCCGCCGGCGGGCGCGGGCGTGCCCGCCGCCGGTGCGCCGGCCGGTGCCTGCGCGACCGCGGGTTCGGCAATGAAGATCTCGACCCGCCGGTTGCGCGCACGCCCCGCTTCGGTCACGTTGTCGGCGATCGGCTCGCGGGCGCCGCGGCCGTCGATCGCGATACGACGCGGATCGACGCCGCGCGCAGCGAGGTAGTCGCGGGTGCTCGCGGCGCGGTTCACCGACAGCGGGTTGTTGATCGCGTCGGTTCCAGTGCTGTCGGTGTGACCGATGATCCGCACCGTGGTGTCCGGATGCGCGATCAGCGTCTGCGCGAAGCGGTCGAGCACCGGCTGGAAGTTCGGCCGAATGTCGGCGCGATTCACGTCGAACGACACGTCGCTCGGCACCTCGACGCGCAGCTGGTTGTCGGCGGTCTGCGTGACCGCCACGCCGGTGCCCTGCGCAGCCTGCTGCATCGCCAGCTTCTGCTCTTCCATCCGGCGCGACCACACGTAGCCGCCGATCGCGCCGGCGGCCGCGCCGATCGCCGCACCCGTACCGGTCGCGCGCGTGTCGCGGCCGATCACCTGCCCGGCAATCGCGCCGCCGGCAGCGCCGATGCCGGCGCCGGTCGCAACCCGCCGTTGGGTATCATCCATCGTCGCGCACGATGCGAGCGCGACAGCCGCCGCGCTGGCGACCAGAAATCTCGATGCTGCAGCCATTGCCTGCTTCTCTCCTGCGATTGCACGGGCCCTGCCCATGACGGGAACAACGCGCGACGCACCGACCTCGCCGACGCCGCAGCACGGCCCGGTGCCATGCCGCGCCGGTTGCGGCGCCTGCTGCAT
>DATLGW010000668.1:0-5111 GCA_035540315.1 Burkholderiaceae bacterium
GCGCTTGACCGTCCGAGGAATCTGGCTGAACAGCGAAAACAGGTGCGCGAGCTCGTGCGGCTCGATGCCGATGCCGTCATCGATCACGTTCAGCTCGACCTGCTGCGGCAGCGTCCGAACCTCCACGCGAATCGTTCCGCCGTCGGGCGTGTACTTGGACGCGTTCGTCAGCAGGTTTTCGACGATCTGGGCGACTCGGACCGGATCGGCCGTCAGCCGGATCGGTTCCGCGGGCAGCAGGATCTCGAGCCGCTGCGCACGCGCCTCGGACGTTCGGCGCATCGCCTCGGCGGCAGCCGACACGATCGGTGCCAGCTCGATGCGCTCGGGATGCAGCGCGATCTTGCCGCTGGTGATCCGGGCAGCTTCCAGCAGGTCGTCGACGAGCCGCGCCAGCTGCCGGGTCTGCCGCTCGGCCATCGCGACGGCGGCGCGGTCCTTCTCGTCCAGCGAGGCGCTGCGCGACAGCAGTCGCAGCGCGTTCGTCAACGGCGCGAGCGGGTTGCGCAGCTCGTGCGACAGCATCGCCAGGAACTCGTCCTTGCGCCGATCGGCTTCGAGCAGGTGCTGCTGCTGGCGCGCCAGCTCGAGCTCGGCGTGTGCGCGCTCGATCGCTTCCCAGCAGCGATTGACGACCTGGCGCACCAGGTCGACCTCGTCCGGCTGCCAGGCGCGTGGCGCCGAATGATTGACGGCAAGGCCCGCAACCAGCACGCCGTCCTTGTGCAGCGGCACCCAGACGCCGGAGCGCACGTTGCGGGCGATGCAATTCGCGGCTTCGCTCGGCGCCAGTCGGGGCTCGCGCTCGACGTCCTCGATCACGAACACGTCGCCGGCGCGCATTGCCGCGGCGGCGGCGGCGCTGAACCATGACAGCCGGAAGCGGCCGTTGATGCTCATGCCGTCGCGGCTGAAGCCCGAGGTCAGCGTGAAGTGGTCCTGGTCGACCTCCATCGCGGCATAGGCGCACCGGTTCACGTCCAGGTACTCGCCGAGCCGCGCGCTGACGACGCGCATGATCTCGTCCGGCGCGCGGATCGGGCGCAGCGCATCCTCGAGCGCGAGCAGGAAGCGCTGGTGACGTTCGGCCTCGCGTCCAGGCGTGTCGGTCGCCGGCGCGGCAGTCTCGAGCAGCGTCAGCATCACTCCGCCGGCGGCCCCGGCGTCGTCACGCAGCACGCTGCAGCACAGCGACCAGCGCTGACCGGAATCGGTTCGTCGCAACGGATGCTCGCGGGCGACGATCGGGGTCGCGGTCGACAGCACGCGTTCGCACAGTTCGCGCAGGCACGGCCACTGGCCGGCGAGGGCGTCGGCCGCGGGGCGCCCGAGCGCGTCGAGGTCCTGGTTCGGCAGGAACGGCCGGAACGCGTCGTTGCACAGCAGCGCGTGAGCGGGGCCCCACAGGATCGCGATCGGCAACGGCGACTCGAGCGCGTTGCCCAGCGTCGTGCGCAGGCACTGGGGCCAGCGGTCGATCGGTCCGAGCGATCCCGTGACGGTATCCGGATCCGATCGAATTCGTGCCGCGACTTCGCCGGATCCGGGCGGCGCGTCGCCCGATTGCCACGACATGGCACGCATCATACCGCCGCGGCTGGTCGTGGCGGGGCGAGCCGTCTCGGATCAGGGTCGTTCGGAGGTCCCAGCGGCGCTACGCGTCGGCGGTGTTTCGCAAGCACAGCAGCGTGCCGGTCAGCGTCGCGACCGTCTTCTCGGCGCCGTCCTGCAGCGCGACGACGTCGCAATCGACCACCGTCAGCGTCCGTCCCGGCTTGCGCACGCGCGCACGGGCGATCAGCACGGAGCCGGCCGCCGGTGCGAGCAGATTGAGCTTGAACTCGACCGTCAGTACCGACGAGTCGGCCGGCATCAGCGAATAGCCTGCGTATC
The DNA here is from genome assembly GCA_035540315.1 of Burkholderiaceae bacterium. GTDB lineage: Bacteria > Pseudomonadota > Gammaproteobacteria > Burkholderiales > Burkholderiaceae_E > DATLGW01. The sequence continues at coordinate 1,894 of DATLGW010000668.1, forward strand.
CGGCGGCGGTGTCGGCAATCGCCGCGGTGGCGCCGGCGTGCACGTAGCCGTGCTGCTGGCACAGCTCCGGCCGGGGGTGCAGCGTCAGCTCGCACACGCCGGGCTCGAGCCGGGTCATCTCCGCGCCGAGCAGCCGCATGAAGCCTTGCCGCGCGAAGCTTTCCCGCACCCGCGCTTCGTACTTCGGATCGGCGGCAAAAAACGTCATTCGGAGGTGTCGAGCGCCGCCAGCGCCGCGGACGGCGCCGCAGACGTCCCGGTGCGAACGTCGCGCTCGCGCTCGAGCAGCGCGCGCTTGCGCGCCACGCCCCACCGGTAGCCGCGCAGCGCCCCGTCGCTGCCGACGACGCGGTGGCAAGGTACCGCGAGCGCGACCGGATTCGACGCACAGGCGCGCGCGACCGCACGCACCGCCTGCGGCTGCCCTACGCGCAGCGCCAGCTGCGCATAGCTGATCGTCTCGCCGAGCGGGATCTGCTGCAGCGCCTGCCAGACCCGGTGCTGGAACACCGTTCCCTTGACATCGAGCGGCAGGTCGAGCCCGCGGCTCGGCTGGTCGACGAAGTCGACGACCGCGGCCACCATGCGCGCGAACTCGGCATCGCCGTCGCTCAGTTGCGCGTTGCCGAAGCGCCGGCGCAGCCGCTCGACGAGCTCGGCCGGTTCATCGCTCAACTCGATCGCGCAGACGCCGCGGTCGGTCGCCGCGACCAGCATCGGGCCCAGCGCCGACGCAGCGACCGTATAGCGGATCCGCTGGCCCGAGCCGCGGTTGCGATAGTCGCTCGGCGTCATCCCCAGAACCTTGCCGACCTGGTCATAGAAGCGACTGGTCGAGTTGAAGCCGGCTTCGTAGATCGCATCGGTCACCGTGCGCTCGCGTTGCAGCTCGACCTGCATCCGATCGCGCCGCCGCGCCTGCTGGTAAGCCTTCGGAGTCAGCCCGGTGATCGACTTGAACACGCGCTGGAAATGATAGCGGCTCATACCGATCCGTGCCGCGACCTGCGCCAGCGGAGTCGCCGCGCTCGAGTCCTCCAGCATCCGGCATGCGGCAGCAATGGCAGCGGCCTGCCGCTGCGGCGGCGATTGATCGTCCGGCAGGCACCGCTTGCAGGGCCGAAACCCTGCGGCGCGCGCCTCGTCGGGTCCGCCCAGGAAGCGCACGTTCTGCGGCCGAGGCAAGCGCGCGCCGCAGCTGGGCCGGCAATAGACGCCGGTCGTCACCACCGCATAGACGAAGCGCCCGTCGGCGCTGCGGTCGCGGTCGCGGATCGCGCGCCAGCGCGGGTCTTCGTGTGCAGCCGGCGGCGTGTCGCTGCCGGCAGGGGTTGCGTTCAAGGCCATATCGCTCCCGAGCGAGGAAATTGTCCCACGCCGGAAGCTACCCCGCCGGCGGCGGCAGCGCACTCCGTTCGTTGCGGTCGAACTGCCGGCTTCGGGCATATCGATTGCCTGATTCGAGTGGGGAATCCCGGGCAGGGCCCGGGCCGACTGACGGCGCAGTTGAGTCGTTTCATGCAGCATGAAAGCCATACGATGTCGAACCGTGCCACGGCGCGACGCCCTGCGACACAACGGGCAGCGGAGCGTTCGCGGGCGCGAGTGCTGCTGATCGAGGACGACGACTGCAGCGCCGAAGTGATGTTGTACATCCTGCGCGACCGCGGCTACGAGGTCGAAGCGGTCGGCGACGGCGAACGTGCACTCGACGTCGCGCGGCGGTTTCGCCCGCACCTGATCCTGTCGGACATCGATCTGCCGCGGCGCAATGGGTTCGAGTTGGCGGCGGAAATCCAGCGCGACCCGGCACTGTCGCAGACGCGTCTGGTCGCGATCACCGGGTTGCCGGTCACCGACTGCCTTGACCGCGCGTTTCGCGCCGGGTTCGAGCGGCTGCTCGCGAAACCGCTGGCCCCCGAGCTGCTGTTGCGGGTGATCGAGGAATTGACCGGTTTCCCGGGACGGGCCGGCTGAATCCCGCGCCGGCGGGCGTAGAATTCCCGCCTCGCCGTCGACCGAACCCTTCGAGTGAGCCGATCCGGGATCCGGCCGCACGCCGGCGTGCGGCCACCCTCGCTGCTGCTGGCCGCGCTCGGCGTCGTGTTCGGCGACATCGGGACCAGCCCGCTGTACGCATTCCGCGAGGCGTTCGCAGGCAACGCGCCGCTGCCGATGGCGCAGCTCAACGTGTTCGCGGTGCTGTCGATGATCCTGTGGTCGCTGCTGATCATCGTGTCGCTGAAGTACGTGCTGGTCATGCTGCGCTTCGATCACGAGGGCGAGGGCGGCGTGCTCGCGCTGATGTCGTACACGCTGAAGCGGCTCCCGAGCAGGGCCGCCTGGCCGGTGACGATGCTGGGCCTGGCGGGCGCCGGGCTGTTCTACGGCGATGCGATGATCACTCCGGCGATCTCGGTGCTCGCCGCGGTCGAGGGCATTGCCGTCGCCGCCCCGGCGCTCGAGCACTGGATCGTCCCGGTGGCGCTGATCGTGCTGATCGGACTGTTCGCGATCCAGCCGCATGGGACTGCGTCCGTCGGACGTTTGTTCGGTCCGGTGATGGTGGCTTGGTTCGTCGTTCTCGCGGCGCTCGGACTGGCAAGCATCGTGCAGACGCCGCACGTTCTGCTCGCCGCGGACCCGCGTTACGCAGCGTATTTCGCGATCGAGCATCCGGGCCTGGCGATGCTCGCGCTGACGGCGGTGTTTCTGTGTCTGACGGGCGCAGAGGCGCTGTATGCGGATCTCGGCCACTTCGGGCGATCGCCGATCCGACGCGCATGGTTCCTGATCGCGTTTCCGGCGCTGATCGTCAACTATTTCGGCCAAGGCGCGCTGGTGTTGCGGGACCCGTCGGCTGCGGCGAGCCCGTTCTACCTGCTGGCGCCGGCGCCGCTGGTGATCCCGCTGATCGTGCTCGCGACCGCGGCAACGGTGATCGCGTCGCAGGCGGTGATCTCGGCGGCGTTCTCGGTCAGCCAGCAGGCGTCGCGCCTGAATTGCCTGCCGCGGCTGCAGGTCCGGCACACGTCGGATCTCACGCAGGGGCAGATCTTCATTCCGTCGATCAACTGGGCGCTGTTGGTGGCGGTCGTGTTGCTGGTGCTTGCTTTCCGCAGTTCCGCAAACCTGGCTGGAGCGTACGGCGTGGCCGTCTCGGCCGTACTGCTGATCGGAACGCTGTTGCTGGCGCTCGCGCTGATCGCGCAACGGGG